>WLFX01000016.1 GCA_009703545.1 Actinomycetota bacterium | reverse complement strand
GCAATCCCGCTGTTGCTCTTCGGGTTTGCATCATCACGCGTCCCACTGTCGTGGATGGGATTTATGCAGTACGTGGCACCGACGTTGCAGTTCACCATCGGGGTTTTTGTCATGCACGAGCCCATGCCCCCCATCCGCCTTGTTGGTTTTGCGCTCGTGTGGGTTGGTTTGCTCGCGCTCATGATTGACATGGCACAGCGAAATCGGCGTCGTACCGCCTGAAATCCATGTGTACGGGGCGCGGCTAGCCAGAATTGTATGGGTTTAGGCGCTGCCCGCAGCGAATCTTGTGTTAGCCCCGATGAGTTGATAGTGTTTACGGGAGCGGCGGATCATTCGATTCGTCGTACCATCGAAAAACCAAGGAGAAAAATGGGCGCATTTGCGAAGGCCTCGGCCTCCCAGAAGGTATCTGGTGCAATCCTTGCATCCGTCCTGCTTGGTGTCTCGGTGTTTTCAGTCAGTGGTTGTGCTAGTACTAGTGCTGCCGCTATCGATTGTGAGACATTCGCGGCACCTGAAGCTGGGGGAACAGGTACCACTTCTGCCGAACCTACCGGGAACACGGTTCCTGATGGCTCGGAAATCGAGTTGAAAATTGGAACTGCGCTTCCTCAAACTGGAAACCTCGCGTTCCTCGGTCCGCCCGAAGAAGCCGGTGTTTCGCTCGGCATTGCGGAAGTAAACAGTGCGAAGAAGGGAATTACGATCGACGCCGTCTGGGGCGACTCAGGCGACACGGATAACAAGGCGTACGAGACCGAAATTCCTCGAATCCTTGATGCGGGAGTTTCGGCCGTCATTGGTGCCGCATCGTCTGGAACGTCACTACAGTTCATTGACCAAGTTACGGGTGCTGGAGTTATCCAGTTCTCGCCTGCGAACACCTCAGCAGCGCTTTCGAACTACGCCGACAACGGGTTGTACTTCCGCACGGCTCCTTCGGATGTCCTCCAGGGTGAGGTTCTTGGAAATCTGATCGCTTCAGATGGGATCGAAACGCTCGGCATGATTGTTCTCAACGACTCATATGGAACAGGACTTGCTCGATTCACATGTGAGGCATTCACAGCTGCTGGTGGAACAGTCGTAGCTGCCCCGATGTACAACACCGGAGACACGAGCTTTGACGCTCAAATCTCCTCTGTAACAGCTGCAGCACCCGATGCGATTGTCCTCATCACATTTGAAGAGGTAAAGACGATTGCTCCGGAGCTCATCGGAGGCGGATTCCCTGCCGAAAAAGTCTACTTTGTGGATGGTAACCTTGCCAACTACTCGGAAGACTTTGAACCAGGGCTTCTTACTGGCGCCAAAGGAACCTTGCCAGGCTTGGATATCACGACTATCGCGGACTTCACGACTCGCATGAACGACAACTGGGTATCCCTCGGGAACGAAGACCTAGCTGAAGTTTACGCATATGGTCCTGAGGCCTACGATGCTGTCGTACTGATTGCTCTGGCATCGCTTGAGGCACGTTCTACCGAAGGTGCTGACATCGCGTCGAAGCTCCAAGAGGTTTCCGGAGGAGTTGAAGGTGGAACCAAGTGCACCTCATTTGCCGAATGTGCTGACATCATTAATGATGGCGGTCAGGCGGACTATGACGGTGTGTCGGGGCCGATTTCCTTCGATGAAAATGGTGACCCCACGGAAGCAGAAATCGGGATCTACCAGTACGGTGAGGACAACGTAGCAGTACCTTTCTACGGATAATTCACCACCAAACACGAATGCGTGGCCCCGAGAGGAATCTCGGGGCCACGCTTTCGTGTTGTCTAAGCGGGTATCAGTTTTCCCAGACCCATCAATCGTTTAGTCACGACAAATTAGTCAAGCTGCGACTCAATCTGTAGAGGTTTACCGTTGAACCGGGCGCTATTCGCCCAGAGTTCCCAAGTAAAGCGAAATCACTTTTGGATCATTCAAAAGGTCACGCCCGGTGCCCGTGTAGGCGTCTTTGCCTTGATCGAGAACGTAACCTCGGTCACAGATTTGGAGGCAGCGGCGGGCGTTCTGCTCGACCATGATGATCGTTACGCCAGCCTTGTTGATTTCGGAGACGCGAATGAACGCCTCGTCTTGACGCGCGGGCGAAAGCCCGGCGCTGGGCTCATCCAATAGAAGCACAGCTGGATCCATCATCAGCGCACGGCTCATAGCGACCATCTGTCGTTCGCCACCAGATAACGTGCCTGCGCGCTGTTTGAGTCGCTTTCCAAGGTCAGAAAAAATCTCGATTACGAAACCGAGCCTCTCCTCATACTGTTTGGGCTTCTGATACAAACCCATTTGAAGGTTTTCTTCGATGGTCAAACTTGGGAAGACATTATTTGACTGAGGCACGAAGCCAACCCCAAGTGAAACGAGCTGGTTTGATTGAAGGCCGGTGATGTCCTCTCCGTTTAGTCGTATCTCACCGTCACGCACCTTCACCATTCCAAAAATCGACTTTACGAGTGTTGATTTACCTGCGCCATTCGGACCGATAATGCCAATTAGTTCACCATTATTGGCATACAGATTTGCACCATTCATGATGTTTATGCCAGGTAGGTAACCGGCATACAAATTATTGACTTCAACAACTGGCTGAATTGCGACTTTAGGCATTATTTCTCCTTGCCCGACTTCGGAATTGAAATCCGGCCGGTTATCGTCCCGAGATCAATTTCCTGATGGCTTCCAAGGTAGGCATCAATTACCGCCGGATTCTTCATGACTTCACCTGGTGGTCCTTCCGCGACAACCTTGCCTTCCGCCATCACGATGACCCAATCCGCGATGTGTCGAACCATGTGCATGTCGTGCTCGACGAATAGTACCGTCATTCCAGCCGACTTCAGATTCAGAATGTGCTCTAATAATGACTGTGTAAGTGCGGGATTCACCCCTGCCATCGGCTCGTCGAGCATAACCAACTCGGGTTTTGACATTAATGCTCGCGCCATTTCGAGGAGTTTACGTTGTCCACCAGACAGAGACGCGGCATATTCACTTTGTTTCGTGTCGAGATTGAATCGTTTGAGAAGATTCAAAGCTTGCGTTTCAATCTCAATTTCTTTCTTTTTCCAAAGAACAGGGAAAAAGCTTGCCCAAAGCTTTTCTCCTTTTTGGTCAGGCGAGCCCAGTTTCATATTGTCCATTACAGATAGAAGGCTTAGCGCCTTCGTGAGCTGAAAGGTGCGAATTAGGCCCATTCGCGCGACCTTGTATGCAGATACACCCGCGAGGGACTTGCCGTTGAACGACCACTTTCCCTCGTTTGGCTGGTCGAAACCGGTCAAGAGATTGAAGAACGTGGTCTTTCCAGCGCCGTTCGGACCTATGAGGGCGGTGATTGCGTTCCTAGGGATTTCGACATGCTCAACGTCAACTGCGACAAGTCCACCGAACTGACGACGAACCCCGTCAGCGATGAGTATCGGATCCTTCTTCGCCACACCGGCTCTGATAGTACCAACATGCATACCCGTTGACTTCACGGGTGTCGGGGATGCGGGGTTACTTGACAAAGGTCAACTCCTTCTTGTTGCCGAAGATACCTTGTGGCCGAAAGACGACGATAAGCACCAAAGCAAGCCCAACAAGTATGAACTTAATTTGGGCCGCCTGGATCGAGGAAAGACCGAACAGCAAACCTTCTGAGGCGAGTGCTGGCATTAGCAATCCAATAAAAGCTTGAATTGTCCAGAAAATGATAGAACCCGCCAGAGGGCCGAATACGGTGGCAGCACCACCCAGAAGAAGTGCCGTCCAAATGTAGAAGGTAATGGATGTGACATATTGGTTCGGGTTCACGTTTTGACCCATGGCGAGCACCAATCCTCCTAATGAGCCCAAAATGCCGCCAATGATAAGTGCTTGCATTTTGAATGCGAAAACGTTCTTTCCCAGCGACCGGAGGGCATCCTCGTCTTCGCGAATTCCCTTCAACACACGTCCCCAAGGTGAATTGACAAGTAACCAAACAACCACAACTGCGACACATAGTATTCCAAAACCCACCAAACGAACCCACCAGTCGAGTTCGGTTCCCCTAAAGGGCCCAAAATCATACTGACCTTCCGCTATTGGGTTTGCAGCCCAAAAAGTAGCTGAGTTGTGGCCGGAGAGACCGTCCGCTGAACCCGTTACTGGTCCAAAAGTTGTCGTGAGGAAAAGAAGACGCATAATTTCAGCCGCCGCAATAGTAACGATCGCGAGATAATCGCCCCGCAACCTGAGCGTAGGTACCCCAAGTATGATTGCAAAAATCACTGCCGCGAGTGGGCCGAGCAATGCCGCTAAATACCAAGGTAGGCCGAACGTCAGAATTCCGATTGCGTATCCGTATGCGCCCAGTGCCATAAATGCCGCCATACCCATATTGAGCAAACCTGCGAATCCAAAATGCAACGCGAGACCCAATGCGGCAAGTGAAAACGCGAACGTGACCGGGTCGAGAACAAATCCGATTGTTGAATTTAAGACTCCGAGAAAATCCATCTACTTAGCCAATCCTTTCCTTGCGTCCCAAAATTCCCTGCGGTCGGAACAAAAGAATGACAATCAAGATAACCAAAGCTCCGACGTACTTTAGATCTGAGGGAATGAATAAAGTTGACGTTTCCACCAACAAACCAACGATGATTGAACCCGCGAGTGCGCCCCATGCAGTACCCAAACCACCGAGAGTGACGGCGGCAAACATCAGTAACAAAATTTGGCCACCCATGTCCCAGCGGATTCCAGGGCGAAAATACGCCCATAGAATTCCCGAAAAACCCGCGAGCGCAGAACCGACAATCCAGACAACTCGAACGACGGCGTCCACGTTGATTCCAGAAGCGGCCGCAAGAGAAGGGTTGTCCGATATCGCCCTCGTCGCTTTGCCGATTCGAGTGCGGAGCAGCCACCATGCAAAAACCGCGATCAACGAAATGGAAAGAATCATGCTGGCAACATCAATCCAACTGAGAGACACCGAACCAAACAGTTGTAGTTTGGGGGTATCGGCTCCAGGTAGCTGTTCGGTGTTTCCGCCGATAAACAGTTGGTAGGTATACCTCACCGCAAGCGATAATCCAATTGACACAATCATTAGTTGAACTAATCCGGTGTTTCTTCGCCTCAGTGGCGCCCAAAGAACTGAATCCATACCCCACCCAAAAAGAGCAGACAAGACAACGGCTCCAATAAGGGCAAGCCAAAGCGGGAGTCCGATGCCTACGAGAATGAGAGAAGAGATTGCCCCGAAGGTAACCATCTCGGCGTGGGCGAAGTTTGATATTCCCGTCGTGCCATAAATCAACGACAGCCCGATGGCCGCGAGAGCCAACATTAGGCCAAAATTTAGCCCGTTTATCAAACGCGCTACCAATTGGTCGAAAAAGCTCGTGGTATTTCGTTCAACTTCGCCGAGAAAGAAGTTGAGCGCAACGCGCCCCCCAGGGCCAACCCGAACGTTAACTTTCTCAGATTCAACCAACACCGTGTCAGGGTCATCCACGATGCTGGACCCAGCCGGCAATGACGAGACGTCAAGATTGATCACATAGTCAGCGTTCTTTTCTGGAACACCGACTAACCAGGTACCATCTGCAGAAGTCAAGACACTCGCCGGAGCCGTCATCGTTTCACCAGTCACCGATAGCTTCACCCCACCCAGAGGCGTGCCACTGTCCGATACCGTGCCACTAATTGAGAAAGGGAGCTCTCCATTGGTGGTTTCTGCAGCAACTGGGGACGCAAAAAGGGAAAACCACAACCCGACAGCAAAGAGGACAGCGGATAGCTTAATCAACCGAGCGGCTGGCTTCGACGCGTTTACCATGGAACCTCCTGGTGGTGGGGGCACCCAGCGAGTAACCGCCAGGTCGTGACAAAGTGAAATAGCTTGCGGCGAGAGGAATGTGCCGCCCGGCTAAATCATCTCCCCATTATGTCCTGAAACTGTGCCAATTGGGAATCCGACTACGATAAAAGATGCGAGCGAGCACTGATTGTCAGATTTTTTGTGGAGAGGGGCAGACATGAGCGACAACGATCCCTTCGGTCTAACAGGACTGACCTACGACGATGTCATGCTCCTTCCCGAGCACACCGATGTGATTCCGTCAGAAGCCAACACCTCGAGCCGACTGACGAAACGCATCTCGCTGTGGGCGCCAATTGTGTCCAGCGCCATGGATACTGTCACCGAGGCGCGGATGGCGATCGGCATGGCCCGCCAGGGCGGGATTGGCATCATTCACCGCAATTTGTCCATCGAGGATCAGGCCGCCCAGGTCGATAAAGTCAAGCGCAGCGAATCGGGAATGATTACGAACCCGGTGACGACGACCGCCACCACGTCGGTCGCCGAAGTCGACCGAATCTGCGGCCAGTTTCGCGTGTCAGGGCTTCCCGTCGTGAACGAGGAAGGCGTCCTGTTGGGAATCATCACCAATCGGGACATGCGTTTTGTGCCTCGCGATGAGGCCGAGAAGACTCTCGTGAAAGACGTCATGACCCCGATGCCGCTCGTCACGGGTCGCGCGTCCATCAGTGCTGACGACGCTGTCGCGTTGTTCGCCCAACACAAGATTGAAAAACTCCCCCTTGTCGATGACGCAGGCAAACTGGTTGGGCTCATCACGGTCAAGGATTTCGAAAAGAGCGAGAAGTACCCGAACGCGACGAAGGACGACGAGGGTCGCCTTCGCGTCGGAGCAGCAATCGGATTCTTTGGTGACGCGTGGGATCGTGCGTGTGCGTTGCGCGACGCCGGCGTTGACATCCTCGTGGTCGACACTGCCAACGGTGATTCCTCGGGTGTTCTCGACATCGTGAAGAAGTTAAAGGCGGATAAGACGTTCTCCCACATCGATGTGATTGGCGGAAACGTTGCAACCGAAGCAGGCGCAGCCTCGCTCATCGCTGCGGGTGTCGACGCAGTCAAAGTCGGGGTTGGCCCCGGTTCGATTTGCACGACGCGAATCGTCGCCGGTGTCGGTGTTCCACAAATCACGGCGATTTATGAAGCGTCCAAGGCGGCAAAGAAGGCGGGCGTTCCCGTCATCGCCGACGGTGGGCTCCAGTATTCGGGCGATATCGCCAAGGCACTGGTTGCCGGGGCCGAGGTCGTCATGCTCGGTTCACTTTTGGCGGGCACGGACGAAAGTCCCGGTGACCTGGTGTTCGAAAATGGAAAGCAGTACAAGGCGTATCGCGGAATGGGATCGCTCGGAGCACTACAGACGCGCGGAAACAAAACTTCGTATTCCCGTGACCGTTATTTCCAAGCCGACGTTCCGAACGACGATCAGCTCATCGCCGAGGGTATTGAAGGCCGAGTCGCATACCGAGGCCCTCTCGCGTCGGTGATTTACCAGTTGTTGGGGGGACTTCGGCAATCGATGTTCTACACGGGTGCACGCACAATCACGGACCTCAAAGCGAACGGCAAGTTTGTTCGCATCACTCCGGCGGGACTCAAGGAATCACACCCGCACGACATTCAGATGATTGTCGAAGCCCCTAACTACAAGCGATAGGCGACGATCATGAGTGACATTGAAATCGGTCGTGCCAAGCGGGCCCGCCGCGCGTTTTCATTCGACGATATCGCGGTGGTGCCGAGTCGCCGAACCCGCGACCCAAAGGCTGTGAGCACCGCCTGGTCAATTGACGCGCTGAAGTTCGAGATCCCGATTCTTGCCGCGCCGATGGACTCGGTCGTCTCACCTCGCACCGCGATCACTATCGGCAAACTCGGTGGAATCGGTGTCCTCAATCTCGAAGGACTCTGGACGCGGTACGACAAGCCCGAGGCCGTGATCGAAAAGATTCGTGAACTCCCCGTTGACATCGCGACCGCTGAAATGCAAAAGCTTTACGCTGAACCGATTAAGCCGGAACTCATCGCACAGCGTCTCGGCGAAATTCGAGATGCGGGTGTCCCCGTTGCCGGTGCGTTGAGCCCACAGCGGACCGTCGAATTCCACGACGTAGTGACGAAATCGGGAGTGGACCTCTTTGTGATTCGCGGCACCACCGTCAGTGCTGAGCACGTTTCGCCAACGGGTGAGCCTCTCAACCTGAAGCAATTCATTTACGAACTTGATGTGCCCGTCATCGTTGGAGGAGCCGCGACATACACCGCCGCGCTTCACTTGATGAGAACCGGCGCAGCCGGCGTTCTCGTGGGTTTTGGTGGTGGCGCGGCCTCAACCACTCGAACTTCACTCGGTATCGAAGTCCCCATGGCTACCGCACTCGCCGATGTGGCCGGCGCTCGCCGTGATTATCTCGATGAATCGGGTGGCCGCTATGTACACGTCATCGCCGATGGAGGTCTTGGATTGTCTGGAGACATCGTCAAGGCGATTGCGATGGGAGCCGACGCCGTGATGCTCGGCACGACTCTCGCTCGGGCGACGGACACTCCAGGAAACGGTTGGCACTGGGGGCAAGAGGCGTACCACGCCGACCTTCCCCGCGGAAACCGCGTGTGGGTTGGTCAAATCGGGCCCCTCGACGAAGTCCTGTTCGGGCCGTCGCGCCACGCCAACGGGCAATCGAACCTCATTGGAGCACTGCGCCGAGCAATGGCGACTACCGGTTACAGCGACCTCAAGGAATTCCAACGGGTCGAGGTCGTTGTCGACCCCACCGCGTGATCAGGTTCCGATGACCCGCGCATGGTGGGCGATGGCTCGGCAGCCGCGCTGGATTGTCGGGCTCCTCGCATGTCTCGTTCTCGCGGGGGTATTTGCGGCGTTGGGGCAGTGGCAAGTCCAACGAGCTATCGCCGAGGCAACAATCGTCGAGGTCGACACCGAAACCCCCGTACCCATCTCGTCGGTCCTTGACCCCGGAGCCGGATTACCTCTGACCGACGGTGGTCGCCGTGTCACGGTGACCGCGACATGGACTCAGGAGCGACTCGTTGTTCTCGATCGACGCCAGGGAAGTGACATGGGCGAGTGGCTGATTGCCAACGCCCGGACGGCCGATGGCGCGTGCCTCCCGATCGCGATTGGCTGGGCGCCCAGCGTCAACCCCGACGATTTCATCGTGATCGACGATTCACCATCCCCGCTCGTCGGCCGGCTCGTCCCCAGTGACGACCCGTCGACCGGCGACTATGACAACAATCGCCTGACCGTGGTGTCGAGCGCGGACCTCGTCAATCGCTGGGACTGCGACACGATATACGATGCGTTTCTCGTCCTTGACACCGCGCAGCGCCCGCTCGAGGCCATCGCGTCCGTCACGCCGTTGCCGCAGGCCACTCTCAACTGGCTCAACATTTTTTACGCCATCGAATGGGCGTTCTTCGCTGGGTTCGCGATCTATTTCTGGTACCGCCTCGTCGCCGATGCAGTCGAGCGGGAAGCGGAAGCGGCGGGCGAACTGCAAGCCTAGAATTGACGTATGGCGATTGACCGTGAAAAGGCTCTGAAGGCAGGGAAGACGTATCGCGTCACCGCGTACATCACCGGAACCATGTTGTTATTGCTGACCGGCGAGATGGTCCTGAAGTATTTTTTCGGACTCGAGATCGAAGGGGGCGGCCCGTTCGGAATAGTCGCACTCGTTCCCGTTGATACGGTTGTCGCCGCGAACATTTCGACGATTATCCTCATCGTTCACGGCTGGCTGTATGTCGTCTACCTTCTCGGGTGCTTCCAGTTGTGGTCGGCGATGCGCTGGCCACTCACCTACTTCCCCGTCCTCGCACTGGGCGGTGTCGTGCCGCTGCTGTCGTTCATCACCGAGCGCCGTGTTCGCCGCATGGTTGAGGTGGGAACCCGGTGACAACCCACCGTCCCGTCCTCGTCATCGATTTCGGGGCGCAATACGCGCAGCTGATTGCGCGTCGAGTTCGCGAGGCGCACGTCTACAGTGAGATTGTTCCACACACCATCACGGCGGCGGAAGTGGCCGAAAAACGGCCTCTCGCCATCATTCTGTCGGGCGGCCCGTCGAGTGTGTACGAAGCCGGTTCGCCGTCGCTCGACCCCGGAATCGTCGCGCTCGGCATTCCCGTCTTGGGAATTTGTTACGGATTTCAAGTCATGGCGCAGCAACTCGGTGGTGAGGTGGCGAACACAGGTTTGCGCGAGTACGGGGCGACCGAGGCTCGTGTGTCCGGCGGAATTTTGTTTGCCGAACAGCCAGAGCAACAAACCTGCTGGATGAGCCACGGCGATCGGGTCGAGACGGCACCGCCCGGATTCACCGTTACCGCATCGACCGAGGCGACCCCCGTGGCGGCTTTCGAAAACACCGAAACCAAGATGTTCGGAGTGCAGTGGCACCCCGAGGTGTTGCACTCCGACTATGGCCAGCGCGTCCTCGAAAACTTCCTGTGGAACGGCGCGGGGATCGCACCGGATTGGACGAGCGGAAACGTCCTAGATGAGCAGGTCACCGCAATCCGCGGGCAAGTCGGCGACGATCTCGTCATCTGCGGCTTGTCGGGCGGTGTCGATTCGGCCGTTGCGGCGGCGCTCGTGCACAAGGCAGTGGGCGACCAACTCATTTGTGTCTTCGTTGACCACGGCCTTCTTCGCGAAGGCGAACGCGAACAGGTCGAGCGCGATTTCGTCGCTGCCACCGGGGTACGACTCGTCACCATCGATGTCGCGGACAGGTTTCTCGCCGAGTTGAAGGGTGTCACCGACCCAGAGACCAAGCGCAAGACAATCGGTCGCGAATTCATTCGGGCGTTTGAAACTGCAGAAGCTGACCTCGTCGCCGAGGCCGCAAACGCGGGCAAGAAAGTCCGATTCCTCGTTCAGGGAACGCTGTATCCCGACGTCGTCGAGAGCGGCGGAGGGAGTGGCGCCGCGACCATCAAGTCGCATCACAACGTCGGCGGACTTCCCGAAGACCTTCAGTTCGAACTCGTCGAGCCGCTTCGGCAACTATTCAAGGACGAGGTGCGCGCCATCGGTCGCGAACTTGGACTTCCCGATCTCATCGTGGGCCGCCAGCCCTTCCCCGGCCCTGGCCTCGGAATTCGAATCGTCGGTGAGGTCACGAAAGAACGTCTCGATGTGCTTCGCGCCGCCGACGCAATTGTTCGCGCCGAACTCACCGCTGCCGGCCTCGATCAGGACATCTGGCAGTGCCCCGTCGTTCTTCTCGCCGACGTTCGTTCGGTCGGAGTGCAGGGCGACGGTCGCACCTACGGGCACCCCATCGTGTTGCGTCCCGTCTCGAGCGAAGACGCGATGACCGCTGACTGGACCCGCGTTCCTTACGACGTTCTCGCCAAGATTTCGAATCGCATCACGAACGAGGTCAAAGACGTCAACCGGGTAGTACTCGACGTCACCTCGAAGCCGCCCGGCACGATCGAGTGGGAATAAGAAAGTTTTTGAGCGGCGATTTATAGTGAGTATCTATCGGGTACTATTCTTTCATGTCAAGAAAAACTTGGGGAATCAGTTTTCTTGGAGCTGCATTTTTGCTTTTCCTATTGCCGGTATCGTGGTGTCTCGATGGTCCCCCTTGTGATGGTCTGCTAGGTAGTGATTTAGCAATTTGCCGACAGAGAAACCAATGTTTTTCCATACCACTTTCGCAACTTCTGGAAATGGGAGACGCGCATGCCACTCTCCCAATCGTTGGCGTCACTCTTCTTGCCATCGCGGGTTTTGCTTTGTTGGTCGATAATGGGCCTAGAAACAACTGAATTAAAGCAAGGCGGCTCCTTGACGTCACCTCGAAGCCGCCCGGCACGATCGAGTGGGAATAAGAAAAAGGCGCCGATGGCTCGGCGCCTTTTCCGCGAATGGGTTACTAGTCGTTACCGCGGAAGATTGCAATCATCCGCAAGATTTCGAGGTACAACCACACGACGGTGACGAGGATGCCGAAAGCGCCCTGCCATGCGTAAACGGCTGGAACACCGCGCTCAGCGCCGAGCTTGATTGATTCGAAATCGAGGACGAGCGAGTAAGCGGCGAGGAACACGACGACAACACCGATGATGAGCCCGAGGGGGAT
>WLFX01000015.1 GCA_009703545.1 Actinomycetota bacterium | reverse complement strand
GAGACCTTTGACGCGTCCGCGCTCGACTGGTTCGTCTCCAGTGTTGCGGGCGGCGCGTCCGGGTTGAGTGCGGCAATCGGCACCCTCGTTCATCGGGCAATCGAAGTTGCACCCGACGGCACGCGCGATGACCTGTGGGCTGCCGTCGAGGAAAAATGGAACGAAGTGAATTTCGATGCACCGTGGCTTCGCGCGCAGTGGCTCGCGACAACTCGGACCATGATCGATGCGTTGGCAGATTACGTTCGCGACGTGGCACTTGAGGGCCGACGGGTCTTGGACAGTGAGAAATTCACCACGGTCACCCTTTCGACTACCGAAAAAGGAGGACTGGACATCGTGGTGGGTGGAACAATCGACCGCGTTGAACGACACTCGGACGGATCGGTGTCCATCATCGACATCAAGACGGCCAAAGTACCGGAATCCGCCAAGGGCGCTGAATCTCATTTGCAACTCAAGGCCTATCAACTCGCCTTTAGTCACAAGGCTCTGGGCGACGCCGTTGCCGAGGCGACCGCACTTCACTCGGCCGGATTGTTGTATCCACGCGTCGCGAGCAAGAATTCGCGTTACACCGTTCGCACCCAGTCTGCGATGGACGCGGCGGCTCTCGACGACTTCACCAACATGGTCATTGACATGGGGGTGGCGATGCATTCCGAACGATTCACCGGACCCGAAACCGCACCCGAATATTCGGGTGCCCGCGACCTCGAAACCACGTGGGTCAGAATTTCTGAGGTGAGCTCTGATGAATAATCTCGATCCACGAATGTTAGACAAACTTCTCGGACTCGGATTCGAACCCGTTGCCGAACAAGCCGACGTAATCGGCATGAGCGCCGAAGGCATCCACCTTGTGCTCGCGGGGGCAGGTAGTGGAAAGACTGAAACGATGTCTCTGCGTGCGCTGTGGCTCGTCGCGACCCACGGGATTCGACCGGAAGAAGTACTCGGGCTGACCTTCACACGAAAGGCCGCACGCGAACTCGCTGAACGGTTCCGACGACGCATCGCGCTCCTCCGCCACCGGCGCGCAGAGTTCGCGGCATTGGGTGTCAACATCGACCACCTTGTCGACGACGACCACGGGTTTGCGACACCGACCGTTTCCACTTACAACTCGTTCGCATCCGAAATATTTGCCGAGCACGCTGCGCGGATTGGCTGGGACGCGGATTCACCGGTGATCACTGAGGCCACGGCGTATGCGATTGCCCGCGGCGTTGTCACCTCGTGCACCGATTCGCGTCTCGGTGAGTATGACCTTTCGCTCGATGCCGTCATCGATGCGGTCATTCGACTGGCGTCTGAACTAGGGGAGTTCGATGTCACGGACGACGCCGAAGTCATCGCCTATGCACGTGAGGTCGCTCAACGTCGCGAACTGCCGGGCAAGACCACCATCGAGATGGAAAAGTTCCGCGCCAAGTTGAATGCGGTCGGCGCACTAGAGGTCTTGCTTCCCCTTGCCCGCGACTTTATTCTCGAGAAACAGCGCCGCGGGGTCGTCGAATTCTCTGACCAAGTCACGTTTGCGCGACGCATCATCCAGAATTTTCCGAGCGTGGCGCAGTCGTACCGTGACCGTTTCAAGGTTGTCATCCTTGACGAATATCAGGACACGTCGTTTTCACAGACGAGTCTGTTTTCGGAACTCTTCGGACCAAATCGTGTCACGGCCGTTGGCGATCCGAACCAGTCGATTTACGGGTGGCGCGGTGCGAGCCCCGCAAATGTCGCGTCGTTCCACGATGACTTCCATGTCGCCGAAGGAGAGCGCACTCACCGGCCACTCGTCACCTCGTGGCGAAACGGAACGGCAATATTGGCGGCAGCGAACGTCATTCTCGACAACCGAACCGAACAAAATCCGTTAGACGTCGATCGTTTGAATTCGTTCCCGGGCGCGTCACGCTGGGACATCGAGGGAACCTTCGCCGCCAGCACGTCAACTGAAGCCGATCGATTAGCGAAATGGTTCCAACGCCATCTCGATCCTGCGAGGTCCGGTCGGAAGGCGGCCGAGGCACCACCGACCATGGCGATGCTCATTCAAACCCGCACGCATCTCGACACGTTCCTTCGGGCGTTCGATGACAACAATGTTCCCTACCGACTTTTGGGTGTCGCGGGCATTTTGGGGAACCCGTTCATTGCCGACCTTTACTGTGGGCTCTCGGTTGTTGCCGATCCGGCGAAGGGTGCGCGACTTGTTCGATTGCTCGGTGGAGCACGCTGGCAGGTATCGGTCAACGACCTGTGGTCGCTCCACAATCACGCGCGCAACGTTGCGACGTCATATACATCACAAGACCAACGTGCACGACTGGGCAGTTCTCTCGTGGAGGACGAATCGGACTCACTCGTGGACGCGCTCGATTCCCTGAGATATACGGACCGCGACGACGTCGAGACGAACAATACGTTCGACAAACGCGTGTCGTTCAGCGACGAGGGATGGGAACGCCTTGTGCATGCCGCGGAATTCTTTCACAACCTGCGTTCTCAGGTCGACGTGTCAATTCCGGATATGGTCAACCTCACCGCCAGTGCCTTACAACTCGATGTCGAAGCGGCCGCGTCACTTCACCACTCACCGGCCGCCTATCGCGAGGCCTTCGACGACCTCATCCACTCGTACCTTGCGATTCCGTCCGAACACACGCTGCGCGGTTTTGTTGCCTGGCTTTCCGAGGTGGAAAAACGCGAACGGATGACCCCCCGAACCGACGAGCCCGAACCGGGAGTCGTCCAGGTTCTCACCGTGCATTCGTCCAAGGGGCTCGAGTGGGACGTCGTCGCGTTGCCCCGTTGGACACAACCGCCCATTCCCGCTAATGGAAGTCTTCGCGGGGACAAGTCCAAGGCGGCGAACGAGATGGGATGGTTGCAACTGGGTGCACTACCCCGAAAATTCCGAAGTGACCGCAAATATCTGCCCGAATTCAATTGGGAAACAGCGACCACCATCGATGACCTCTTTCTCGAGTCAGAGGCCTACACTCGTCGACTCAAGACGATGTTAATTCTTCCCGAAGAGCGTCGACTGATGTACGTCGGTGTCACTCGCGCACGCCACCACCTGTGGATTTCGGGTGCGCATTTCGAGGGGAAGGGCAAGACGGCAAAGATTCCCAGCACGTATTGGGAAGAACTTCACGCGGCGGGGCTTTTGGACAAGGCGATTATCGATCCGGTACCAGAATCCAACCCTGATGGCGACGGTATCGAGGTCGAGTGGCCTCCGCGCGATCCGCTTGGACGGGCGAGACACCGCGCTGCCTATGATGCCGCCGCCCGGGAAATCGAATCGTCAACGGGTTCGGTCAATCCAGTCGATGCCCGAGCCATCGAGCAACTCCTTGCGCACGAAACGCGAGGGGCAACGGATGTTCCTGTGCGCATCCCTGCGTCACGGTACGCCGAATGGTCGATGGATCTTGACAAGGTTCGCGAAGGTAATCGGCGTCCCGTCCCGACACGCCCGTATCGCGCGGCACGTTTGGGAACCGAGGTGCACCTTTGGATTGAACGCGGTGGTGTTGACGATGATTTCGTTGACGGTTGGGATCAAGCGAACGACCTCCCTGATTCCGATGACGGAATACGTAAGTTGAAAGACGCCTATCTCGCGTCGCGTTGGCCCGGACTCAAACCTGAACACACCGAGTTAGAAATCCTCCTTCCCCAGGGCAAACACATCGTGGTCTGCAAAATTGACGCCGTCTACCGCATCGATGGTCGATGGGTGGTAGTCGATTGGAAGACCGGAGCGAAACCCACGGAATTGGAAAAGGACGCCAAGGCGATGCAGCTGGTGTTGTACCGGCGTGCACTCGCTGCGCTGCTCTCAATAGACGTGACCGACGTCGATGCGGTTCTGTATTACATCGCACACGACTGGGAGTGGACTGTAGAACCCGAACGTTTGGCGCGTCTCGAGGCACTTCCGCCCATTGACTAGTTAGAGCGGCTCGGGCGTCTGAACTTCTCGATGCGCCATCGTCGCGGCTGTTCTATTTTCTCCGAACATCAATGTCGTCGGCGACTTCGGCGGGGCGCCGAGATCGGTCGCGGGATTGTCCGCCACTGCCGTGAGGAGGACGTTCAGCATGGCAACCGCATCCGCAACGATTCCGTCGTCATTCGAGTCAGCGCCGTGAATGAGCCAGCGGGCGACATCTAATTCCGAGGCAAAGCGCGCACGGTGAGCGAGGCGCCTGTCGTTCGTTGGGCGTTCGGCCGAATAGAGGGTCATGAATTCCACTGCGTCATCAGCGCCGAAACGTGCGAATACTCGCATGAGGTCATCAGCGGGGTCGGCAACGCGAGCACCCGCCCAATTGATAACGCCCGAAACCGCTACTCCGTCCATCAGAACGGCATCGAAGTCCAGATTGCCATGAGTGATTGTGGGCGTGAACTGCCACATGCCAGCATCCTCGATGGCCGCGTCCCAGCGATCGAGGAGCGGGCTCGGAACCTTGGTCGTCTGGTGCGCGCGGTCAATGATTCCAGCTGCGTCACGCAAGCTATCGAGAGATGTCGTCGCGGGAATCACATTTCGCGTGACAATCGATGCGGGCAGGTTATGGATGGCGGCGATTGCCTTCGCAAGTGAGGGGATTGCAACGCGAGCGTCCTTGAGGTTCGACAAAGGAGTCCCGCTGGCTTCTTCGGTGACAACGATTCGCCGTTTATCATGGGAACCCGCTGCGAGAGTGTGGGGGACACCGAACGGCAACCGTTCCCGCACACCGGCCCCAAGTAGTTGCCCAACACGGTGCTCCGCGTTTTGTAAGTCCGCTGCGGGCGCTGTGAGCGGAGACGAAATCGAGATGACGCGATCGTCTGAGGTACGGCACGTGACGCGATCAAAGTCGTCCGTTGACGAGTCCCGGTAGCCGTCGATTTCGAGGGACGGGATCTCTGCAACCGCCCACGCGGTTAGCATGATGGGGGACAATGCCATATCCGTACTTTAAGCCGAACCCGCGCCCGTTCGGGTTTGCCACGCGAGAGGAACACAATGAGCGCACTCATTGAATCTCTCGACGAAAATCAACGCAAAGTTGCGCTTGCGCTCGTTGGCCCAGTGCGCGTCCTCGCCGGCGCTGGTTCTGGAAAAACCCGAGCGATTACTCATCGAATTGCGTATGGCGTCGAGACCGGCGTGTACAGCGCTGAAAAGGTCCTCGCATTGTCGTTCACGGTAAAGGCCGCGGGTGAAATGCGCAGCCGACTAAGCGAACTGGGCGTTGAGGGTGTCGCGTGTCGCACGTTCCACTCCGCGGCGATGCGGCAATTGGCGCATTTCTGGCCCGATCTCATCGGCGGAGACTTACCAAAAGTCCTGCATTCCAAAGCGGCGACGCTCAAGCGCGCAGCAGCGCAATTAAATATTCGGGCAACGGACGAACTGTTGCGTGGGATCGCGGCGGAAATCGAATGGCGAAAGGTTCGGCTGTTGTCGATGGAGGACTATGAAGCAGCATTGCCCAATCGACCGCTTCCCGGCGGATTGTCGGTGGATGCCACTCTCGCGCTGGTGCAGAAATACGAAGACCTCAAGGACGATCAGCGCAATCTTGATTTCGAAGACACGCTCATTGCAACGCTGGGAATGTTGAATTCAGAGAAGTGGGTCGCTGACCGCGTTCACGAACAGTTTCGATTCTTCGTCATCGACGAATACCAGGACGTCTCGCCCGTACAGCGCGCGTTGTTGGATGCGTGGCGGGGCACTCACTCGGAGGTGTGTGTCGTCGGCGATCCCAATCAAACCGTGTTCGGATTTGCGGGCGCGTCGGACGAGCACCTCCTCAGGTTCGAATCGGAATTCCCCGGAGCGACAACGGTCGAACTTGACCGCAACTATCGGTCCACACCTGAGATCGTGCGACTGGCTAATTCGACGGTTCCGAATTCCCCGTTGGAACTTGTATCGATGCGAGAATCCGGTCCGATGCCTGGCGTCATCGGGTCGGCGACGGATGAGGATGAGGCGCGGGCCATCGGTACGGCTATTCGCGCCGCAATCGAGGCGGGCACCGACCCCGCAGATATCGCGGTGCTGTATCGCATCAACGTTCAATCGCTCGTGTTGGAGCAGATTCTCGGCGAGATGAGAATCCCGTTTCGAGTTCGCGGAGGTCGGTTCTTTGATGAGCCTGTCGTCACGCAAGCTCTCGTCTTGGTTCGGGGACGTCTTCAAACTGATCCCACCGCACGCGCGCGGGACACCATGGCACTCATTTTGCGCGAAAACCTTGGGTGGCTTTCTAAACCGCCAGTGAATCCCGTCGAGAGACACACGTGGAACATCATGTCGGCGCTCGCACAGATCGCCGAAAATCTTCCAGAGACGGCGACTGTCATTGATTTGGCGGCAGATCTGAAACATCGGACCGATAACGAGATGGAACCTGCGGTTTCCGCGGTAACCCTGTCGACGACTCATAATGCGAAGGGGCTTGAATGGGACACCGTCTTTGTCATTGGCATGAGCGAAGGATTGTTTCCTTTGTCCTACTCAATGGGTGATGGGCCGATGCAGGAGGAACGTCGCCTTGCGTACGTTGCGTTCACGCGGGCGGAACGATCGCTCACGCTGAGTTGGGCTGAACGTCAGAAGGCGTCCGGTCCACTGCGAACCCGCAGTCGGTTCATTCCGGAACATCTGGGATAGCGCGACAACCGCAATTCGGGTGCAGAGAATGCGGTGACACCGCGCGATTGAATGTCACGCCGTCGACACGAACCGAATATCCGCCACCCATTGGGTACATACTCAACGCTTCTGCTGCCGCGTGGATCGCAAGAAAGACGGAATCGGCCGCGGCCGTCCGACGCCACATTTGCGGGGCGACGGCGGACCACGACGGATCGCCGTCGATGTGAGCCAACTCAACACAGCGGATGCACGCGGTTTCTCCGGGAATCACCACGGGTCCAACGCGGACGCTCGATTCGCCGAACACAATCGCGCAGTGAGCAATGTCACGGCCGAGCCAGGGCTGGACGTCTATCGGGGAAACGACAAAATGACTCACGAGCAGAACAAAGTCAACGTCCACAGACGCGATGTCCGCACTGGACGCGGCGACAACCGTCGATCGAGTCGACCCGACCCAGGTTCGCGCGATGGTGTCGGTTGCGGGCGCGACGCCAACCACGCCGAGCCGCGGCAGGGTGGCCCGAGGTGTTCGATGAAATACATCACCGCACGCATCAATGAGAGATTGGGCCGTGTGTTCACCACCGACAATCGACGAAAGGCGCGCCAAACTCGTTCCACGCACCAGTTCGGCGACACCTCGCGCGCCAGACAAGTTAAGTGGGCCGAGTCGCGCGTATTCCGGGTCGAGACCCAGCTGCACCGTTTCAGAGTCGCGCCAGACGACTGGAATCGAAGGGTCGATGCGAATGAACACGGTGGCATGCTCCCACACGACACCACACGGCGTCAGTCGCCGTCCACAGTTCCGTCCTCATCAATCAGTCGGCGGATTGCGTCGTCCATGGCGTCGGGTGGTGCGACATTTCCCGACAGTCGCGAAATCAGAGCAGCGGGGTCGTCAATGTCCTCGCTCGTTGGCATGACGTCCGGGTGAGCCCAAACGCTGTCTCGTTGTTCCGCGGAAACAGCCGCATCCAGTGTGCGCCACATTGATGCCGCTTCCCGCAACCGTCGAGGGCGGGCGTCGATTCCGATGAGACCAGCGAGCGCTTTTTCGCCCGGTCGTCCGACGGCGCGATTCCGGCGAACCATTTCGGCGATTGCATTTCGACTCGGTAGGCGGTGGGCGGCGTTGTCGGCAACGACGTCTACCCATCCTTCGATCAACGCAAGCAGAGTTTCGATTCGGGTAAGTGCGATGACCTGATCCTCCGTTTTGGGCGGAATCAATGACCCGTCACTGACGAGCCGTCGAAGTGCTTCAGCGTCTGACAAATCAATGTCGCTCATCGCGGCACGCATGCTCTCGGCGTTGATCGAAATTCCATTTGCGTAATCAGTGATGCTGGCGACAAGTCCTAACTTCAGCCACTTAGAGTGCTTGAAGAGTCGGGCATGGGCAATCTCGCGGATGGCCAGGTACAGCATCACGTCGTCCAACGGAATTTCGAGACCCTCGGCGAATTTGCTGATGTTGTGCGGAATCAGGACCGCGCGCAACTCGTGTTCGAGAATGCCGTCGAGGAGCGGAATTCCGATGTCGCCGCCCGAGAGTACCTCGCCGGACAACTGACCGATGATTTGGCCGAGTTGCAACGAGAACAATGTGCCACCGAGTCTTCTTAATGCGGCAAATGCGCCAGCCGCAGTCGCGGATTCGCCCTCGGGAATAGTGTCACCCAGCGCACGCTCGCCAGCGGTCGAAATCGATCGGGCGACGGGCTCAGAGATTTGAATCCAGACAGGAATTGTGGCTCGCGCCCACTCGCCGCGCGTCATTGTCGACGGGCTCACCGTAAGCGGAGAAATCGCGGTCGCTTCGTCCAACCATAATGACGCGAGGTGGAGCGCGTTCTCGGCCGCGGTCACAGTCGCGGCGCTAACCGCCACCGCCTGTTGGTTCGCCACCTTCGTTGCAGTGTCCCGAACCATCTGCTCGGTTATTCCTTCATTACCGTGGGACAGCGCTTCTTGCAGTTGCATCAACATTTTTTCGATGGCAGCAGCGTCGCCCGGAAGCCCAGCCGCTTTCGCGAGTTCCGCGATGTCGAAGTGCTCGCCGCTCTCGAGGAACTTGCGCAGCATGTCCTGGAACTCGTCAGAGCCGTCATCAGCCATGTCAACAACCGTACCTTCTCGGTCGGTGACCTAGTGTGGAATACGTGACTGATTCCTCGACCGAAACCGTTCTACGCGGACCACGCATGGGTCGCCGGGGCTGGGGCGTGGCTTTGCTCGCCCTGAGTGTTGTTGGCGCGCTGGGTCTCGCCGCGGTGCCTGCTCCGTACGTGATTGAGATGCCCGGTCCGGTTTACAACACATTGGGATCCACAAAAGATGCCGACGGCAAAGAAACACCCCTCATCACGGTGTCGGGGACGGAGACGTATCCGACCGAGGGTGAGCTCTCGATGCTGACCGTTTATGTCACGGGTTCACCCGATTCTCATCCGACCTGGTTTGAGGTCGCCGCGGCGTGGTTGCGCCCCGATTACGCGGTGCTTCCCATGGACCTGTTGTACCCCGAGGGAACCACGCGGACGGATTCGGTAAACGCCGCCAAGATTCAGATGGACAACTCGCAACAGGAAGCGATTGCGGCCGCGCTCACCAATCAGGGAATTCCGTTTGAATCCGAAATCATTGTGGCCGAAGCGACTCCGGGCTATCCGGCCGAAAAACTTGTCAAGCCCGATGACATCGTCAAAACGGCAGACGGTATCCCCATTCACAACGTGTCCGACCTTCGAGCCGTCATCAAGTCAGCGGGAATCGGAAATTCGATCGACCTGGTCGTCGAGCGCAATGGTGCGACGGTGAACTTGACTGTCGGCGTCGTCGCATCGGAACAAGACGGCACAACCCCGGTGATTGGCATCCTTTGTGGCGGTAAATACCAGTTCCCATTCGAGGTCGACATCTCGCTCGCCGATGTCGGCGGCTCGAGCGCGGGCATGATGTTCGCGCTCGGCATCATCGATACGATCACTCCAGGGTCGCTGAACGGCGGAGAGAATGTTGCAGGGACCGGTGAAATATCGGCGGACGGTTTGGTCGGACCGATCGGAGGCATCGTCCAAAAGGCTTTCGGCGCTCGCAGTTCCGGAGCGACGTGGATGCTGGTTCCGGCCGAAAACTGCGCGGATTTGGTTGGCCATATCCCTGCCGGACTTCGCGACGTTTCGGTGTCGACACTTGATGATGCGATGGCAGCGCTTCATGCAATCTCGACCCAATTGGGAGCGAAAGCGCTACCGCATTGCTCCGCTGGATAATGGGGTCTGTCTCGCGGGTAGACTTTTAATGACAAAGGAGTTCATCTCGTGACAGTTCCCTCTTCGCCTCGTCAGCGTTCCCCTCTCATCGTTACGATTGGCATTGTTTTCGCGCTCGTTGCGGCTTTTGTGTCCTTCGCCACCGTGTGGGTCGATGTGCTCTGGTACGACCAGGCAGGGTTCACTTCTGTTTTGTTTACCCAGTGGATCGCACTGGGAATTATCGGTGTTTCCGCCTTTTTCCTCATGGCCGTTCCGCTGTGGCTGAGCTTGAACATCGCGTACCGCACCCGACCGCTGACGGTTCGGTTGTCGGAAGGCGCGGAGCGTTACCGTCTCGCCGTTGAACCGATTCGCAAACTCATCATGCACCTCGGGCCCCTGGTCGTTGGTGTTTTTGCCGGGATTGCGGCGGCGAGCAATTGGCCCATCGTTCTGCAGTGGCTCAATAAGACTCCGTTTGGACAGACCGACCCGCAGTTCGGTTTCGACGTGTCCTTCTACGTATACGACCTTCCGATGTATCAGTTTGTCGTTGGGCAAGTAGAGAGCGCGCTTCTGGTTTCCCTACTCGCAGGCGCGGCAGCTGGTTTCATCTACGGCGGTGTCCGCATTTCGGCGACCCGTGAGGTCATTGTCTCGAAGCCGTTTCGCGCCCAGATTGCCATTCTTGGCGCACTGTACGTGTTGGTGCAGGCCGCAAACCTGTGGATTAACCAGTACAACACTCTGGTGTCGCCCTCGGAGGGCTTCCTCGCCACGGGAGCGGGATTCACGGAGGCCACCGCAACGATCCCCGGCCACCAGATTCTCGCGGGTATTGCCGTGATCGTTGCTCTGTTCTTTGTCGTGACCGCGTTCATCGGACGATGGCGTCTTCCCATCCTCGGCGGGGCGATGCTCATCGTTGCCTCGATAGTCATCGGTGGCGTTTACCCGTGGATTGTGCAGAGATTCCAGGTTGACCCCAGCGCACGGACCCTGGAAGCCCAATACATCCAGCGCAACATTGATGGAACGCGTGCCGGCTTCGGTTTGGACAAGGTCAACGAAGTTGTCTACGACGCGACGACGACGGCGGAACCGGGAGCCCTTCGCGCCGACGCCGAAACTACCGCACACATTCGCATCATTGACCCTGGACTCGTGTCGGATGCGTTTGCGCAGCTCGAACAATTCCGCCAGTATTACCGGTTTCCCGCGCACCTCGATGTCGATCGATACCAGATTGATGGCACGATGCAGGACACGGTTCTTGCCCTCCGAGAACTTGACCTCAGCGGCCAATCGTCGACCTCGTGGTACAACGACCACGTCGTGTATACGCACGGTTATGGAATCGTCGCCGCCTACGGAAACGAACGCAACGCCGACGGCCAGCCGACATTCCTCGAATCGGGGATTCCCGTGTCGGGCGCGCTCGGTGCGTACGAACCCCGAATCTATTTCGGTGAGTCATCGCCGCCCTACTCGATTGTCGGCGCACAAGGTGCGGACGGGTCACTCGAACTCGACTACCCATCGGCATCCTCCGAGTCCGAGGCGGGAAACGCGAAATACACCTTCGAAGGTGACGGCGGCCCCAAGTTAGACAGCATCTTCACTCGGTTGATTTACGCGATGCACTTCCAGTCCGAACAGCTGCTGCTGTCGGACGCGATATCTAATGACTCACAGATTTTGTACGACCGACACCCTCTGGTTCGCGTCAACAAGGTTGCGCCCTATTTGACGCTTGACAACGATCCGTACCCTGCTGTTGTCGACGGACGAGTCGTGTGGATTGTCGATGGCTACACCACGAGCAGCAACTACCCCTATTCGACCCCGGTTGACATTTCGACCGCGATTCTCGACACGTACACCGCTGGATCGACCGTACCGAGTGGTCCGGCAAACTACATGCGCAACTCGGTCAAAGCCACCGTTGACGCGTATGACGGCAAGGTCATGATTTACGCATGGGACGAGACGGATCCGGTGTTGTCAACCTGGGCAAAGATTTTCCCCGACACACTCCAGCCGGCGAGCGAGATGAGCGCTGACCTGCTCGCGCACATCCGTTACCCCTCCGACTTGTTCAAGGTCCAGCGCGAGGTTT
>WLFX01000147.1 GCA_009703545.1 Actinomycetota bacterium | reverse complement strand
TGCGTCGTCTGCGCTATCGAGAAGAGGCCGTGGCGAACGTTGACGCCGAGGTCGCGGTCGACAAACTCATCGCGGAGGTCGACAAGGAAACCGGAAACAGGTAATTCGCCGTGTCACTTCGTTCGTCGATCAAGTCCGCCCTTTACGGGCTGTACACGACGCGACTAAAAAATCAACTGCGCGAAACAACACCACCGCGGCATGTCGGAATGATCATCGACGGAAATCGACGGTGGGCGCAATTGCAGGACGGCGTCACGATTGCCGAGGGCCATGAAGCGGGCGCGAGCAAGATGCGTGAATTTCTCGAGTGGTGTGACACGGCGGGAGTCCAGATTGTTACGTTGTACTTATTGTCAACCGACAACCTCAACGGGCGGCCAAGTGCCGAACTCAAGAATCTCGCGCGCATCATCGCAAATCTCGCGTCTGACCTCGCCCGCGTCGCTAACTGGCGGGTTCTTCACGTCGGAGATGCCGGCAAGCTACCGAATTCGCTGCGGTCGGCACTCGAGAAAGCGGCCGATTCGACATCAACCCACGCCGGCCTGCACGTCAATCTGGCGGTGGGGTACGGTGGCCGTCACGAAATCACCGAAGCCGTCCGCGACATCATTCGCGAACACGAAGCCGCCGGTCGCGGAATCGACTCACTCGCCGATGACATGACGCTCGACAACATTTCGGACCACCTGTACACCGCGGGTCAACCCGACCTTGACCTCGTCATTCGTACGTCGGGGGAACAACGCATCTCGGATTTCATGCTGTGGCAGACCGCGCATTCCGAACTGTACTTTGTTGAGGCACTTGGCCCGGACCTGCGCGAAATTGACTTGCTGCGTGCCCTTCGTGACTTCGCCCGACGACAGCGCCGATACGGTGCGTAAACGGTAAGTTACGTCTTCGTTATTCGGCGTGTCACACCGACCGCGCTCGCTTGCGAGACATAGTTTTTCTGTATGAGGTAATTCACGTGGCGAAAAGGCCACACGGTCTCGTCGCCACGCGGTTGCCGCCGCATCTGAACGGAGACTGAGTGCCCAAGCCCACCACCGCATCGTCCACTTCCGCTTCGACGTCAGCCGCAATCGTGCAGCGCACCTATGTGCTCGACACCTCGGTGTTGCTGTCGGATCCGCGGGCGATTTTCCGATTCGCCGAACACGAAGTTGTTCTTCCTGTGGTTGTCATTTCGGAACTCGAAAAGAAGCGAAACGATCCGGAACTCGGCTATTTTGCCCGTCAAGCACTGCGGTACCTCGACAACCTGCGCATCAAGCACGAACGCCTTGACATGCCGGTTTCGGTGGGAGACGGTGGAACACTCCGTGTTGAACTCAACCACACGAATGACACTGCCCTTCCGTCTGGACTACGTCTCGGGGATAACGACACCCGAATCCTGGCGGTCGCGCTGAATCTGTCTAACGAGGGTCTTGATGTCGTCGTCGTGTCCAAGGACTTGCCGTTGCGGGTGAAAGCCTCGAGCATCGGTCTCGCGGCCGAAGAATATCGCGCCGAGCTCGCTGCCGATTCGGGCTGGACTGGCCTCGCCGAGATTTCCCTGTCGGGTGATGACATGCAGGTGTTATACGAGAAGGAAGAACTTCGCACGACCCTGGTTGAGGATCTTCCTCGAAACACCAACCTGGTCATCCATTCCGAGCGAGGTTCTGCTCTTGCCCGTGTTGTCGGCCCGAAAAACATCGAGCTCGTTCGCGGCGACCGAGACCTATTCGGGTTACACGGTCGCAGCGCAGAGCAGCGCCTCGCCATCGACATGCTCCAAGACCAGAAATTGGGAATTGTGTCGCTGGGAGGTCGTGCGGGAACCGGAAAGAGTGCGCTTGCCCTGTGCGCCGGTCTCGATGCGGTGCTCGAGAAGCGTCTACACAAGAAGATCATGGTGTTCCGACCGCTGTACGCAGTCGGAGGCCAAAACCTTGGTTACCTGCCTGGCGATGCCGACGAAAAGATGAATCCCTGGGCGCAGGCGACCTTTGACACCCTTGGTTCCGTTGTCAGCGACAACGTGATGGAGGAAATCGTCGAGCGCGGACTCATTGAAGTCTTGCCTCTCACTCACATTCGCGGGCGGTCGCTTCATGACGCGTTCGTCATTGTTGACGAAGCCCAATCGCTCGAGCGCAACGTGTTGCTCACGGTCCTCAGCCGAATCGGACAGAACTCACGGGTGGTTCTCACGCACGACGTCGCGCAGCGCGACAACCTGCTCGTTGGCCGACACGATGGAATTGCGAGTGTCATCGAAGCGCTTAAGGGGCAGAACCTTTTTGGCCACATCACGTTGCAGCGTAGCGAGCGATCGGACATTGCCGCACTCGTGACCGACCTGCTCGACAACTACGAGATCGCCTAGGGTCGTCGGAAACGCTCCGCTAGGTTTATCCTGACGAACCTCGAGGAGCCCCTTTGTCTTATGTGTTGGCCGCGTCGGCCGAAATGTTGTTCACCGAATTACCATTCGTCGAGCGAGTGCGCGCGATTCACGAGCGTGGTCTCGGAGTCGAAATCTGGAATTGGACAACAAAAGACTTAGATGAACTCGCCGCAACCGGCGCGAATTTCACGTCAATGACCGGGTACATTGAGGGCGATCTGCTTGAAGCCGACGGCATCGCCCGTTTCCTCGACACGGCGGAGCAATCCATTGTGGCCTCACGAATCATTAACGCCGATCGACTGAACGTTCATGGAACGGGTCTCGACGGCAACGGGCAGGCGATTCGCCCGCGCAGCAACGTGACGGCGGTCGAACGACGGACCGCGCAGGACACCCTGTCGCGACTCGCCGACCTTGGCGCAAGACACGACGCGGTGTTCATGCTTGAAAACCTCAATCTTGCAGTGGATCACCCCGGAACGCCGTTCGCTCGAGCGGAGGACACCATCGAACTCGTGTCGAGCATCGACAACCCCCACCTGCAACTGAACCTCGATCTGTATCACGCACAAATCGGCGAGGGGAACCTGGTC
>WLFX01000146.1 GCA_009703545.1 Actinomycetota bacterium | reverse complement strand
GGGGAATATCTACTCCAGCGAGACGTGCCATGAGGCTGCTCCTAGTGATTGAAGAGGTCTGTGCCAACATCGTTCCCGAGCCTCTTACTCGGGTGGTCCCCCACGAATGGGTTGTGATGCGGCGAGATTATGTATTGAGTTGTCGAGGTGTTCGTTAGCCCTGGCGTTGCTTGTGGCGAGGGTTCTCGCAGATCACCATGACGTTTCCGTGGCGACGAATGACTTTACATTTGTCGCAAATCGGCTTGACGCTCGGGTTGACCTTCATTGTGTTCTCCTGTTTCGCTGGCGTCGTACCCGGTGAATTCCGGGCCGTTCCTTCTGCGCGGTTACTTGTAGCGATAAACGATTCGGCCTCGTGAAAGGTCATAGGGGCTAAGTTCCACAATCACGCGGTCTTCGGGGAGGATACGGATGTAGTGCTGGCGCATTTTGCCCGAGATGTGTGCGAGGACCTTGTGGCCGTTCGCTAGTTCGACCCGAAACATTGCATTGGGCAATGCTTCTACGACCGAGCCTTCAATCTCGATGACGCCATCTTTGTTAGCCATGTTTCCGTTCGTTAGCTGCTCACAACCGCACGTCGTGCGGTTGGTGGGAAGCGCCACGGGGGCACGACACACCAAATTACGACAATACGCCACAAATGGAGGTTTTGCAAGTAGACGCTAGGCGCTGAGGTCACGAAGGCCTAGGGCCTCGACGATTCGCCCCGTCACGTCGTCGATTGATCCGATTCCGTCGACGCTAACGAGAATCTCACGCCCCCCGTATACGTGGATAAGTGGCGCGGTTTCACGAGCGTATAGCTCAAGGCGATTGCGCATGACGTCTTCGGTATCGTCGGTGCGGCCCTGTTCGGTTGCGCGCACTCGAATTCGATCAATGACGACGTCGGGATCAACCGTGAGTTCAACAACGACGTCAAGTCGGTTGCCCTGCGCTGCAAGTACTTCGTCCAAAGCGCGGACTTGATCGAGCGTTCGTGGGTAACCATCGAGCAGAAACCCACTCTCGCAATCGTCCTGCGACAGGCGATCGGCAACCAGCGCGTTCGTCAAACTGTCGGGGACGTATTCGCCTCGATCCATAAAGCCCTTAGCTTCGATACCCAACGGTGTCTCGTCGCGAACATTCGCCCGAAAAATATCGCCCGTCGAAATCGCGGGGATACCGAAGGCTTTCGACAAGAGAACCGCCTGAGTCCCCTTACCGGCCCCGGGAGGGCCAACGAGGAGCATGCGGACCATTAACCGAGCAGTCCTTCATAGTGACGCTGTTGGAGCTGCGCGTCGATCTGTTTGACGGTTTCGAGTCCGACACCAACGATGATGAGGATTGAGGTCCCGCCGAAGGGGAAGTTTTGGTTCGCGCCGATGGTAGCCAGTGCGATGAGCGGAATGAGCGCGATAATTCCCAGGTAGAACGCTCCGGGAAGCGTGATGCGGGACAAAACAAAGTCGAGATACTCGGCGGTTGGACGTCCGGCGCGAATACCGGGGATGAATCCACCGTATTGCTTCATGTTGTCGGCGACCTCGATCGGGTTGAACGTGATGGCCACATAGAAGTACGTGAATCCGACAATCAGCACGAAGAACATCGCGATATAGAGCGGCTGGTCGCCGCCGGCGAGGTTCGCGCTAATCCACAACACCCAATCGGGCGCAACGGTGCCGGCGGCCGGTTGGTTGAATTGGGCAATGAGCGCGGGAAGGTACAAGAGTGACGAGGCGAAGATAACGGGGACGACGCCGGCCATGTTTACCTTGATCGGGATATACGTGCTGGTTCCGCCATAGGTTCGCGTTCCGACAACACGCTTGGCGTATTGGACCGGAATGCGGCGTTGTGACTGCTCAACGAAGACGACGGCGGCCATGATGACGATTCCGATCGCAACGACGAGGAAGAAAATGCTGTTTCCTTCCGTGCGCTGGATTGCCCAGAGTGACGTGGGAAAGCCGGCGGCGATGGAGCTAAAAATAAGTAGAGACATGCCGTTACCAATTCCACGTTCCGTCAAAAGCTCTCCGAACCACATGATGAGACCCGTTCCGGCGGTCATGGTGATGACCATGAGGAGGATTGAGTACCACGCGTCGCTCGTGATGAGTTGCGTACACTCTGGGATGCTCGAGGAGGAACCGAAAAGTTGACCGCTTCGCGCTACCGTGACCAGAGTGGTCGACTGCAGAATTCCCAGACCAAGCGTGAGATAACGGGTGTATTGCGTCAGCTTCGACTGTCCTGCCTGGCCCTCTTTGTGCAGGGTCTCGAAGTGCGGGATAACCACGCGAAGAAGCTGCGTAATAATTGACGCCGTGATGTAGGGCATGATCCCCAGCGCAAAAATGGACAGCTGGAGCAGAGCGCCACCGGACAACATGTTGACGAGTTCGTAAATGCCGTTGGTCCCGGCACTGCCAGCGAGACACGCTTGAACGTTCGCGAAGTTGACGAACGGTGCGGGAATGAACGAACCAAAACGGTACAGAACAATAATCACGAGGGTAAAGCCGATCTTCGTCCGAAGATCGGGGGTCCCCATGATTCGACGAATTGCGCTGAACACTAGTCCTCCTGTGACAGGCCTAACGGCCAACTCTCTAAATCTAGTAGAAAACGGGCCAAGGGGAACCCCGGCCCGTTTCACTGACTATTTGATCGAACCGCCCGCGGCGACAATTTTTTGTTCTGCGGACTTGGATACCTTGTCCACCGTGACGGTGACGGCAACCGAGATATCCCCGTTTCCAAGAACCTTGACCTTCTCGTTCTTACGAACGGCACCCTTTGCCACGAGGTCAGAGATGGTGACATCTCCACCCTTGGGGTAAAGCTCGGTGATTCGGTCAAGGTTGACAACCTGGTACTCGACGCGGAACGGGTTCGTGAATCCACGAAGTTTCGGAGTGCGCATGACGAAGTTGAGGTTTCCACCTTCGAGACCTCGACGAACCTGGTAACGAGCCTTCGAGCCCTTGGTACCACGTCCAGCAGTCTTTCCCTTCGAGCCCTCACCGCGACCAACGCGAGTGCGAGCCTTCTTGGAACCTGCCGCGGGGCGGAGGTG
>WLFX01000145.1 GCA_009703545.1 Actinomycetota bacterium | reverse complement strand
GAAAGAGGCGCGCGCCTGGACCATCGGCAAGGGGTGGAAAGCCCCGCAGGCCGCTGGTGTGATCCACACCGACTTCGAAAAGGGATTCATCAAGGCCGAAGTCGTGGGTTACGCGGACCTCGTGGAATGCGGATCGGTCGCGGAAGCTCGCGCTAAGGGTAAAGCCCGGATTGAGGGCAAGGACTATGTCATGAACGATGGTGACGTCGTCGAGTTCCGATTCAATGTCTGAGTTCCTGTATTCGGTCGAACGAGAGTTTGCCGTCACCACCCAACAGATGTGGCGTGCGTGGACGGATACTGCGGCATTGGAACGCTGGTATTCGCCGACTGCTCTGACCGTCCTGCCGGGGTCTGTCGTGTCCGAACCGCATATCGGGGGATGGTGGACCGTCGGTGTTGACGTGCCCGACAACGGTTTCGTGGCCTACTTTTACGGAAAATACACCGAAGTTGCGGAACACACGCGACTCGTCCACACGATGTACTACACCCAGGATGCCGCTGTTTTCGCTGCGCGGGACCTGTCGGGCGTACATCACCGTATTGAAATCGACATCGAATTTCGAGGCGACGTGACCTGGGTGAAATTCTCGCAATTCGGCGAACTCCCGGAGGGACAGGCCGAAATGGCGCAAGCTGGAATGGAATCTTATTTCGACAACCTTGAAGGTTTTCTCGAAAAGTCATCCCCTGAAACGTTGGGGGAATCCATAGCGTCTGCTAATTCCTTCCACAGCGACAGTTCCTAGATTGTGGGAATGAAACTTTCACTTTCGGACCTTCGGGCACGCCTGCACAATCGCCGGAGCGATGGAAGACATCGGAAACTGGTTCGAGTCGCTGGGGTTGCTATCGACCGCGATTGAATTGTTCGCCGTCTGGCACTCCGTAGCTGCATTCTTTACACTCCCCGCAATCCAACGACTAGAAAAGGAATCTATTAAGTGAGCGCACCCAAGGAATTACTGGCTAAAGTCCCCGCCATCACGGCATTTTTCTGGATTATCAAGGTTCTTGCTACAACCGTCGGCGAAACGTTCGCAGACTTTCTTAATGAATCGCTCGGGCTGGGATTGACGGGCACATCTGTCGTCATGGGCTTCGCACTGCTCGTAGCGCTCATCTGGCAGTTTGCAACGAAGAAATATGTCCCCATCGTGTACTGGCTCGCCATCGTGTTGATTTCTGTGGCTGGCACACTCATCACCGATACGATGACGGACACGTACGGAATCCCACTCATCGTTTCATCAATTATCTTTGCGACGCTCCTCGCACTCACGTTCACGATCTGGTTCGTTCGTGAAAAGACCCTCGCGATGAAAAGCATCGTCACCCGTGCCCGCGAGAGCTTCTATTGGCTGGCAATCCTCTTTACGTTCGCTCTTGGAACGGCCGTCGGTGATTACCTGGCGGAGACGCTCGGACTGGGATACGGCTGGTCGGTCGTCGTCTATGGAATCGCAATTGTGGTCGTCGCACTCATGTGGCGTTCACAACTGTTGACCGGGGTCACCGCATTCTGGATTGCTTATGTGTTGACTCGGCCACTCGGAGCATCCATTGGCGATTTTCTTTCGCAAGCACCAGCTGATGGCGGTTTGGGTTGGGGACCCGAAACCACGAGTTATGTCTTCCTTGGTGCGATCGTCGCAACTGTCGCGTATTTGTCGATAACGAAGCGGGACATCCTCAAGGTTTAGCCGCGTGGGTCTTGAAACGGCGTCGCGTGAGAATGCGCCGCCGTTTCGTATTTGCGAAATATGATTTTGAAATGGACATTAACTGGTTTGCGGTTGTTGCCGCATCTTTATCATCATTCGTCATCGGCGCAGTGTGGTTTGGGCCAAAGACGTTTTATCCCGTCTGGATGGTCGCCATGGGTCGAAAGATTCCGACCGAACGTGTCGAGATGTCGACGGGGTCGACCATCCTCATGTTCGGCGGAACCTATGTCGGTGCCTTGATCCAGGTCGCGACGCTCGCCGTCGTCATCTCGCTCGCACGAACCGTCGATCCGACCATCGGCGCGGTCGGCGGCGCGGCTATTGGTGCGCTTCTCGGATTTGGAATCGGTGCCGCTGCGTCGTTCAGCCACCGCCAATTTTCCCAGCAGAACCATAACCAGTTTCACGCTGTGTGGGTGTGGCTGATCGAGGTCGGGCAGGACATCGTGTGTCTCACGGTGGCGGGTCTCATCATCGGCGCCTGGGTCTAATGTCCCGCGCGGCGCTCGTTACTCGTTGCGCTGTCTCGCTCGTGGTGGCGCTTGCTCTCACCGGGTGTGCAACCGACGTGCCGACACCAACGTCGTCGGCAACTCCGCCACCTACAAGTTCGCCGCAACCAACGAGCATCGTTGCGCCAGAAGACGTGACCGCAGCGTTCCGCGAAATCGCCTACGCCAGTTGCGACAAAGCGAATGCCGAAGGTGTGGTCGAAAGTGGCTGGGACGGCGACCCCAACCAGAAGACCATCCTTGTGCCGGACTCGGAGGCATATAAGGACTACAGTGCCGTTTTCGTCGCAGCGAACGGGGTTCTCGCGCTGATCTGGGAGACCGACAGTTTTGCCTCATGTAACGCCTCGAATGCCTACTCGCTGGCGGAAGAAGCAGGCCAAGAAGCCGCGATTGACCTCACATTCAATGAGGCGGACGGGACGTATCAAACGGTCCTCGACCAAGGGCCTGACCAAGAAGCCCCCTTTGTCGCCACATACACTGTCTCGAACGGGCTGATTGTGCAGCAACACATCGACGCCGACTGGGGCGAAGCCACCATCGAGATTTCCTATGGGATGCCGTCTGACGAAGACATTGCGTACCTGCGGACAGCCGTAGACGCGTTTCTCGCCGAGAACTAGAGCCAGTCGCGTGCCTTGAATACGAGGTATAAAACGGCAGAGATGACGACGATTGCCGCCGTCGACACCCAAAATCCCCAGACCTGATCGAAGCCGGGATAGGGGATGTTCTGCCCGTAGAAGCCAGTAATGGCCGTTGGTACCGCGATAATTGCGGCCCACGAGGTTACCTTTTTCATGATGGAGTTCATATAGTTTCCCTGAATTGTCAGGTTTGTTTCGAGAAGTGT
>WLFX01000144.1 GCA_009703545.1 Actinomycetota bacterium | reverse complement strand
CGAAGACCGCCGATTGCGGCCGCGTACGACCAGGCTGTGTCCCACGCGTGGCCCGATGAATCGACCTCTACGGCGACAATGACGGGAACTCCGCGGCCAGCGACGAACTCGCGACGGACCGTATGTCCCGGACCCTTGGGGGCGACGAGGATGACGTCGACGCCTTCGGGCGCTTCGATGTACCCAAAGCGGATGTTGAATCCGTGGCTAAAGAGAAGCGTTTTGCCCGCGGTGAGGTTTGGGAGAACGTCGGCCTTATAGAGATGACGCTGGTACTGGTCGGGGGCGAGGATGACGATGACGTCCGCCCACTTTGCCGCTTCGGCTGTGGGAAGTACGGTGAATCCCGCCTCTTCCGCCTTCTCGATTGACTTCGAATCGGGCTTCAACCCAACAACGACCTCAATGCCCGAATCGCGAAGGTTCTGCGCGTGTGCGTGCCCCTGCGAGCCGTAGCCGATAACGGCGACCTTCTTGCCGGCGATGATTGAAAGGTCCGCGTCTTTTTCGTAGACGACATCGGTCATGTTGTTTCTCCTTGTAGTGGGGGTTCCACGACGCGTTCGCGCCGGGATTTACTGGGTTTTGAAAATTCGTTCAGAAATGGATTTAGAACCGCGGCCCATCGCAAGCAAACCGCTCTGGGCGATTTCCTTGATTCCGAAAGGATCGAGGACCTTCAACAGTGCGTCAATCTTCTGGGTATCGCCTGTCACCTCAATTACGAGCGAATCGGGTGCGACGTCCACCACGCGAGCGCGAAACAGGTTGACGGCCTCCAAAATTTGGCTTCGCGTGTTCTGGTCGATGCGCACCTTGACAAGCATGTGTTCGCGCTGAACAGATTGTCCGGGCTCGAGTTCGACGATCTTGAGAACATTGATGAGCTTGTTGAGTTGCTTGGTGACCTGCTCAAGGGGTGAATCAGCGACATCGACAACGAGTGTGATGCGCGAGAGGCCCTCGACCTCGGTGGTCCCGACGGCGAGCGAGTGGATGTTGTATCCGCGACGCGCGAATAGTCCAGCGACACGCGTGAGTAGCCCGGGTTTGTCTTCGACGAGAAGTGACAGAACGTGGTGCGTCATGGCCTATTCCTCATCCCAACTCGGTGCGTGGTCGCGCGCATATTGAACGTTCGAGTTTCCCACGCCCTGCGGAACCATCGGCCACACCATTGCTTCACGCGACACGATGAAGTCGATGACAACGGGCCGGTCATTCGTCTCAAGGGCAAGTTTGATGGCTGGTTCGATTTCGTCTTCCGTACGAACCCGGATTCCGAGACATCCATATGCCTCCGCCAATTTGACGAAGTCAGGAATGAACTCGGGTCCTTCCAGGGGCTGTAGGTCAGTGAACGAGTGTCGACCGTCGTAGAACAATGTTTGCCACTGTCGCACCATTCCGAGGGAAGAGTTGTTGATGATGGCAACCTTGATCGGTATGTCGTTGATGACACAGGTCGCGAGTTCCTGGTTTGTCATCTGGAAGCAACCGTCTCCGTCAATCGCCCACACGATGCGATCAGGCTGCGCAATCTTTGCGCCCATCGCTGCGGGAACGGCGAAGCCCATCGTTCCCGCTCCTCCCGAGTTGAGCCACGCGCCGGGGCGTTCATATTCGATGTACTGCGCCGCCCACATTTGGTGTTGTCCAACTCCGGCGGCATAAATTGCCTCTGGGCCCGACATCTGCCCGATTTTTTGAATGATGCCCTGTGGAGCAAGAAGTCCGTCGTCGAGGTCGTCGAAACCGAGCGGGAAGCTCGCCCGAAGTGATTCGAGTCGTTCCCACCAGGCCGTCAACGGTTTTGCGGTCTTCTTGACCTTTTTCCATTCCGGCAGCAGATCGAGAATGACCTCTCGGACATCGCCGACGATAGGAACATCAGCTTCGCGAATCTTGCCGATTTCGGCGGGGTCGATATCGACGTGGATGACTTTGGCATTCGGAGCAAATTCGCTCACCTTGCCGGTCACGCGATCGTCAAATCGCGCACCGAGAACAATGAGCAGGTCGCTTTCCTGCAGCCCGAGAACGGCGGGGACCGAACCGTGCATACCCGGCATCCCGAGGTTCTGTGGGTGTTTGTCCGACAACACCCCACGCGCCGTCAGTGTCGTGATCGCCGGGGCGCCAACGGCCTCCACGATTTCACGAAGCTCTTTCTGGGAATTCGCGCGAATCGCTCCGCCACCGATATAGAAAATGGGTCGCTCTGCTTGAGCGATCATTTCCGCCGCGGCCTGAACCTGCTTGCCGTGTGCTTTTTGAACGGGCTTGTAACCCGGAAGTTCGACCTTGTCGGGCCAGATGAATGGGGCCGAACCCTGCTGGCAGTCCTTGGTCACGTCAATGAGCACGGGACCGGGGCGACCCGTCGTCGCGATTTGGTAGGCAGCCGCGACCGTGGCGGGAATGTCTTCGGGTTTCGTCACGAGGAACGAGTGTTTGGTGATCGGCATTGTGATACCGACGATGTCGACCTCTTGGAATGCGTCCGTCCCCATGAGCGTCGAGAACACTTGACCCGTGATTGCAATCATCGGAATGGAATCCATGTGTGCATCAGCGATGGCGGTGACCAGGTTTGTCGCTCCCGGACCACTCGTGGCGATACACACTCCGACCTGACCCTTCGCAAGTGCGTAGCCTTCGGCCGCGTGGCCGGCTCCTTGTTCATGTCGAACCAAAATGTGCCGGATTGCGGTTTGGGACATCAGTTCGTCGTAGAACGGCATGATGGCACCGCCCGGAAGCCCAAACACGTCGGTGATTCCCAAAATTTCGAGAGACTTCAGCAGCGCGCCACTGCCCGTCATCATCGGCGGTTCGCCGGCCTTCGGTGTTGTGGTCGAGGTGACCATCGGGTTCTCCTTTTAAAACGACGGTGGTGTTAGCCGGTGACGGCGCCGAGGGCTGCCGACTTCACGAGCTTGGAATACTTCGCAAGAACACCACGGGTATAACGCGGTGGAAGGGGCGACCACCCAGTGCGGCGCGCCTCCAACTCGGTTTCATCGACGAGTAAGTCGATGCTCCGAGCTGCGATATCGACCCGTATCAGATCACCATCGCGCACGAAGGCAATGGGACCTG
>WLFX01000143.1 GCA_009703545.1 Actinomycetota bacterium | reverse complement strand
GCGAGCGTCGCCGCCTACGACCACCGCCTCGCGTCCGCTGTTGTCACACTACGCGCGAAGAGCGAAACGAACGGTTTCGTCAACGGCCACAAGATGCTGCACAGCCGCTGGGTTCCGTCGATCACCCCGGGTCTCGGGAACTCCCTCGACCAACTCATCGCGATGGGCGGTGTCGACGCCGAACTCGGTGAACCGTGGATGGGCGACGCCGAACTCGAACTGCACGACTCGCAGTGGGATGAATTGAAGTCCATCCTCCCCGTCGAGAAAGTTCTTGGCGGTTACTACCGCGAGCTGGGCGTGACGTTCAATGGTGGCGAACTGATCGCCGACCGTTCAACTCCAACCGTCTAACTCGAGGACAGCCATCGCAGCATTGTGGCCACCGATTCCGCTCACTGCGCCACCCCGTCGCGCGGTTGATCCGCAAAAGAAAAGGCCCGGCTCGCCGGAGTCGACGCCCCATCGTTCAGCTGGCGTCGAGAGAGGCGATTCATCAGAGACGAACGGCCAACTGAGTGGCGCATGGAAGATGTTTCCGCCCGGCAACCCGAGAGCATGCTCGAGATCGAGTGTGGTTTTGGTTTCGATACAGGGATTGCCGTGTGCGTCCACCAACAACAGATTGCGGATGTCTTCCGACAGCACCGAATTGATGGAGTCGACGACCGCGTCTTCAAGCTTCTGACGCATCACGTCGTTGTCGGTTTCCCGCAACAGCGAATGAGGTGTCTGGAGGGCAAAGACGGTGAGAGTCTGGGCACCGGACTCGCGAAGGGTTTCACCGAGTATGGTCGGGTCGGTTAACGAATGGCAATAAATCTCGCACGGAAGCGGGTTGGGAATCTCACCTCGCGTCGCCTGTTCGAAAGCCGCCTGCAATTGTGTGAAGCCTTCATTGATGTGGAAGGTTCCCCCAAACGCTGCGACAGGATCGGTGTCTGTTTTCAGTTTCGGCAACCTCTGAAGCATCATGTTGACTTTCACCTGAGCGCCTTCGATGGTGTGCACTGAAGGTCGCCCGCGGAGTGATTCGAGAACCGGTCGGGCGACGTTGGCGAGCACGAATCGCGCCGACACCGATTGGGTGTGCCCGTCCTGGCGGTAGGTAACGGTTCGAACGGCACCTTCTGGTTCGGTGTCGCCGTCTACATCACCGACGGACAGCACCTCGCAGCTGGGCTTCAGTTCGGCACCAAGCTCTCGCGCACGCAACGCCATCGAACGTGTCACTGCCCCCATCCCGCCGACGGGAATGTTCCACTCTCCGGTTTGGTTTCCAATCACGTGGTACAGAAAGCACTTATTGGCGTCGAGCTCGCCATCGTGATTTGAGGCGAATGTCCCGATGAGTGCGTCCGTCATCACCGCTCCCCGAACCAGATCCGACTCAAACGAATCGGCAATCGTCTCCCCGATGGGCCGAGTAAAGAACTCGTCCCATAATTCAGGGCCGAGTAATTTCCGCACGTCGGATTCGGTTTTCAACGGCTCCAGAACCGAGGGGAACAACAGTTGGGCGATGGTTTCCGTTTTCGCGTAAAAAGCGTTCCACGCAGCAAAGTCGCTGGACGCACCGATTGATTCGAAGGATTGTTCCGTCGCCGCCGCGTCGATTTTGTCGATCAGCAACCCAGCCTTTCCATCCGGTGCCGGCGTGAAAGACCCGAAGCGTCGAGGGGCTGTCTCGACGTCGAGACCTAGGTCGTCAATGATGCGTCGCGGAAGAAGACTCACGAGATAGGAGTACCGCGACAGTTTGGCATCAACGCCCTCGAATGCCTGAGCCGATATCGCGGCCCCACCAAGCACATCGTGCTGCTCGAGTACGACAACCGATTTTCCCGCTTTGGCCAAATATGCCGCCGCAACGAGACCGTTGTGCCCGCCGCCGATTATGGCAACGTCGACGTCGTAACTCTGCATGCGCTCAGTCTAGGACTCGAGTAATTGAGCTCGAAAACCCTCTCAACCGTCTAACTACGGATCAGACGGTTGGGGTAGAGGTCATCTTTAGTAGTCGGCGAAGTACTCGTCGATTTCCCACTGTGTGACGTCGCGCGTGGACGGGTCTTTGACGGCCGCTTCGTAGCGGGCGATCTCGTCACGTTTCATGACGAGGAAAACCTCGACGAGTTCCTTCGACATCTGATCGTGAAGGTGCGCGTTGGCCTCAAGTGCGTCGAGAGCGGCTCCAAACGTCGCCGGTAGTTCTGGCGCGGACTCGTTGTCGTAGGCCATGCCAACGGCATCGTCGGGGCAGTCCAGTTTGCGCTTGATTCCATCGAGTGCCGCCGCGAGGATTCCGGCAATCACGAGATAAGGGTTTGCGGCGCCGTCACCGACTCGAACCTCAAGACGCGTCCCCTGGCCGCGCTCCGGTGGAATTCGGACCATGCAGGAACGGTTGTCGTAACCCCAGTTCGCGCGGAACGGGGCGAGGGTGTCTGGGCCGAGGCGCTTGAAAGCGTTCACGGTCGGGTTTGTCAAAGCGGTGAGTGCGTTCGCATTGGCGGTAACGCCCGCAATCATGTGACGAGCGACGTCCGACAGTTGACCTTTTCCGTCGTGCATCTGGTTGACGCCATCCATGTCGGTCACCGAGAAGTGCAGGTGGAATCCGCTTCCACCCTCATCACTCCAGGGCTTTCCAAGGAACGTGGCGTGCTGGCCTTCCTGGGCGACGATGTCTTTGATTGCGGTCTTGAAGAAGAATGTGCGGTCAGCGGCATCGAGTGCGTCGCTGTGCCACAGGTTGATTTCGTACTGGCTTGGGCTGAATTCGTGGTTTCCCGCGAAAACACCAATCTTCATCTGGTCCAGCATTCGCATGAGGTGAAGGAACGTTCCGTCCGGGTCCACCAAGGTTCCGGTCGTGTACACCCGACCCGTTCGCGTGAGCGACCGTTCGTATCCGCCGTCTTCTTTGATGTTCGCGATGTAGAACTCGAGTTCTGGACCGACGACGGGCTGGAGCCCGAGTGCGTTGTAGTCGTCGATAACTTTCTTGAGGACGGTGCGTGGCGAGATGAGGTTGGGAGTGCGGTTGGGGTTCAGTGCGTCGGCGATGACGTAGGCGACACCTGGTTCGAAGGGAAGGGGGGTGATGGTGTC
>WLFX01000142.1 GCA_009703545.1 Actinomycetota bacterium | reverse complement strand
TTCACCGCGAGTTTTTCTGGACCGATCGACACGAGTCACCTGACGGTGGACGAATCGAACCTCGTCATTCGTGCGGCTCGAGCCGTGGCCACCGCATCCGGATACACCGGCGGAGCCGACATTCAGGTCGTCAAACGCGTCCCTATCGCTGGCGGAATGGGCGGTGGTTCGGCGGATGCCGCGGCAACCCTGGTCGCGGTCGATGCACTCTGGGGTACGAATCTCGGTGCCGCAAAATTGAGCGAAATTGCGGCGACCCTCGGCGCTGATGTGCCATTCGCCTTGCACGGCGGGACCGCGTTGGGACTTGGCCGGGGTGATATCCTTTCGCCCGTCCTCGCAAAATCATCGTTCCACTGGGTGCTCGTGTTGAACAACGCAGGGTTGTCAACGCCTGACGTTTTCCGCCAGCTTGATCGTCATCGCGCCGAACATTCGATCGAAATTGAAACCGTCGCAGTCGACCCCTCGGTTGAATCGGAGTTATTGCAGGCACTCCGGACAGGCGATGCGATGGCCCTCGCAGAATATCTGCGGAACGACCTGCAGGCCGCGGCGCTTCAACTAATGCCGCATCTGGGCGAGACCCTTGAGTTCGGCGAGACCCACGGCGCGCTCGCGGGAATCGTGTCCGGAAGCGGTCCGACGATTGCGCTACTCGTCGCCGACGAGGATTCCGCGGCTGACCTCGCGGCGTCGCTGACGGCGGACGGCAGAAACGCTATTTCTGTGTCGGCGCCGGCTTTGGGCGCTCGCGTGAACTGAACGGTACCCCAAAGAAACTCAGCAGCACAGAGCCGATGGCCGCTCCGACGAGTGCGATGTCGGCGACGTTGCCGACAAAGAATCCGCCGTAGTCGATGAAGTCAACGATTTTCCCGGAGCCGAGAGTGTCGCCGCGAAGTAGCCGGTCGAAGAAGTGCGAGACGGCTCCGCCGAGCATTGAACCCACGGCCAGTGACCACAACAGAGTTTGGGTGCGAAGAGCGACGACGACGAGCACGACGGCGGTGACGCCCGCAATCACGGTCAAGACCCAAATGAATCCCGTGCCCAATCCGAAAGCGGCTCCGGGGTTGTAGACGAGGACGAGCCCGAACCAACCGCCGAGGATCGGCGTCCGCGGTTGTCCGACAAGCGCAGTTTCGGCCCACAGTTTGGTGAATTGATCGAGGGCAATCCAGAACGCGGCGAGCGAAAAGGTCAGGACGGTGAGGGAGCGGCGGGTCACCCCACCATTCTCGCAAGATTTACCTGTCTAAACTAACGAAGTGAACCTGGTCGGATTAGAAGGCGTTTCCCACGAGTACCCGAATCGGGTCGTGTTGGACAACCTCACGATCGGAATTCATGCGGGCGACCGCATTGGCGTCGTCGGTCGCAACGGCGACGGCAAGTCGACACTCATGTCGATTATTGGCGGTTCACTCACCCCGGATTCTGGCCGCGTCACGATGCGCGGTGGCACCCAGGTCGGCATGTTGACCCAAGACGATCATTTCGGCGATGACGACACGGTTGGGACCGTCGTCGTCGGCGAAGGCCCTGAACACGAGTGGGCGTCATCCCCCGTCATTCGCGATGTGCTCGCCGGTTTGCTCGGTGACGTCGACGTGAACTCCCGAATCGGCGATTTGTCCGGAGGCCAGCGTCGTCGTGTCGGCCTCGCCCGCCTCCTCGTCGGCACGTGGGACGTTTTGCTTCTTGACGAACCGACCAACCACCTCGATGTGTCCGGGGTCAACTGGCTGGCCGAGCACTTGATTCGACGCTGGCCGACCGGAACCGGTGCTCTCGTGGTCGTCACGCACGACCGGTGGTTTCTCGATGCGATTTCGACCGACACGTGGGAGGTCCACGACGGCATCGTTGACAAGTTCGAGGGTGGGTACGCGGCGTACATTTTGCAGCGCGTCGAGCGCCAGCGCCAATCGGCGTCGAGCGAGGAACGTCGTCAGAACCTGTTGCGAAAGGAACTTGCGTGGCTCCGTCGCGGTGCGCCCGCTCGGACGACCAAGCCGAAGTTCCGTATCGACGCCGCGACCGCGCTGATTGCGGATGTTCCCCCGCCTCGTGATCGCGTCGAGCTGTTGAAGTTGGCGACACAGCGTCTGGGCAAGGACGTCGTTGATTTGCTCGATGCGGGATTCGCGTTTGGTGACAACGTCATTCTCGAAGACGTCGAGTGGCGCATCGCGCCGGGCGAGCGCACCGGCATCTTGGGTCGAAACGGCGCGGGGAAGTCGACGCTGCTCGGGCTCATCGACGAGAGCTTGCACCCCACGAGCGGTCGCGTGAAAACCGGCAAGACGGTCAAGCTTCGGCGACTCGATCAGCGCCTCGAGGGGCTCGAGCAGTACATGAACGACCGAGTGAGCGCGGTGATTGCCGGGTTCAAGACGACGTACAACGCGGGTGGAATCGAATTGACACCGGGTCAGTTGCTTGAACGTCTCGGGTTTTCCAGCGCTCACATTCAAACCCCCGTCAAAGACTTGTCCGGTGGGCAGAAGCGTCGCCTCCAGATTTTGTTGATCCTGCTCGATGAGCCCAACGTGTTGCTTCTCGATGAACCGACCAATGATCTTGACACCGACATGCTCGCGGCACTCGAGGACGTTCTTGACTCGTGGCCCGGAACGCTGATTGTCGTCTCGCACGACCGGTACCTGCTCGAGCGCGTGACCGACCAGCAATACGCGGTCATCGGAAAGCACTTGCGTCACCTTCCCGGGGGTGTCGACGAATACCTCCGATTAGATGCGCGTCCCGTCACCCCGATGTCGTCAGCACCCACCAAGACCGGCCCGAAGTCCACCGAACTGAGCGGAGCCGAGCGTCACGCGCTCGACAAAGAATTCAAGTCACTCGATCGCCAGATTCAGAACCTCAAGGCCTCCATCGAAAAGATCCACGCGCAGATGGCGACCCACGACCAGAGCGATTACGAGGGTCTTGCCACAATCAGCAGCGAGCTCGGAGCGGCGACCACGAACCTCGATGCGCTTGAGTCTCGGTGGTTGGATGTCGCCGACAAACTTGGCGAATAGCGGCTGCCCCTCCTGGATTCGAACCAAGACCGAACATCTCCAAAGGATGCCGTGCTGCCATTACACTAAGGGGCATTGCCCCGAAGGGCTCTTCCATTCT
>WLFX01000141.1 GCA_009703545.1 Actinomycetota bacterium | reverse complement strand
ATCATTCCCGTTGCCGACGGAATCAACCTGTCGTCGTGGTGGATCACCCCCGCGTTCCCGAATGGCAAAACGGTCATCGTCACTCACGGAATCAACACGTCACGTCGCGATTACACGGTGCTACTGCCGACGGCAATGCTCGTGAAAGAGGGATTCAACGTACTTCTCGTTGACCGACGCGACGAAGGCGAATCGACCTGTACTGACGGTCGCCACTCGGCCGGGCAGGAAGAATCCGATGACTTCGCGGTCGTCGCGGACTGGCTCGTTGCGACGAAGGGTGTTCACCCCAAGAGCCTCGGCATGTTTGGCGTCTCGGGCGGGGCTATCACGACGAGCCTTGTTCCCGCGAAAACCGACAAGGTTTCGGCCTTCGCGATGGAGGGGACAATCTTCGATTTCAGCGCGGCAGCTCAACACGAAGTCGAGTTCAAAGGCTTCCCAGGGTTCCTGTGGCAACTCGCTCTCTTTTCCGCCCAATGGTTCCACGGCGTCAATCTGACCGAAACCTCGGTGACCTCGGCCATCGATGCCGCAGGAGACCGACCGATGCTCGTTCTTCACGGCGATGCCGACACACGCCTCGCGTATCAGTCGTCGGTCGATTTCGTCGCCTACGCGAAGTCGGTCGGTGTCGACGCGACCCTCGAAACCTTCAAAGGGGCAGACCACACTGAAGGCATGCTTACCGAGACCGATCGTTATGCCAAGGCGCTGACGTCGTTCTTCGACGCCAACCTCGTGCCCTAATTCGAAACCCACACCTGAGTTTTGCCCTCGGCGAAATCGTCCAGATGCGCCGTGCGCACTGGGTACGCTGGCTAACAAGCCCACAAGGAGTAATTAATGAGTGAATCGATGTTCCCGCCCAACGTGTTCGATCGTCTGTTGAAGGACCGCATTATTTGGTTGGGAAGCGAGGTTCGTGACGAGAACGCGAACGAGATTGCCGCGAAACTTCTCCTTCTTGCCGCGGAAGACCCTAAGAAGGACATTTACCTGTATATCAACTCGCCCGGTGGTTCGATCACTGCGGGCATGGCGATTTACGACACGATGCAGTTCGTGCCGAACGACATCGTCACCGTCGGTATCGGTATGGCTGCGTCGATGGGTCAGTTGCTGTTGACTGCTGGCACTAAGGGAAAGCGGTACATCACGCCGAACGCCCGCGTGTTACTTCACCAACCACACGGTGGCTTCGGTGGAACCGCGAGCGACATTCAAACGCAAGCCCAGCTCATCAACGACATGAAGAAGCGCCTTGCGGAAATCACCGCAGAAGCGACGGGCAAGACCGCGGAGCAAATCTCTAAGGACGGCGACCGTGACCGTTGGTTTAGCGCCCAAGAAGCCTTGGAATACGGATTTGTCGACCACATCCGCGCATCGGCTGATGATGTCGTCGGTGGCGGCGGAACGAACACGAAGTAAGGGACACGCACATGAACTTTGATACCAACGACAACGGCATCGCCGTCCCCGAATCGCGTTACATCCTTCCCCAGTTCGAAGAGCGCACCGCCAACGGCACCCGCTTCCTCGACCCCTACGCCAAGTTGTTCCAGGATCGCATCGTGTTCCTCGGTGTTCAGGTCGACGACGCCTCGGCCGACGACGTCATGGCCCAGCTGCTCGTTCTTGAGTCGCAAGACCCGGATCGCGACATCATCATGTACATCAACTCACCGGGTGGATCCTTCACCGCGATGACGGCGATTTACGACACGATGCAGTACGTTCGCCCGCAGATTCAGACGGTCGTGCTCGGTCAAGCCGCCTCGGCTGCAGCCGTTCTTCTTGCCGGTGGAACACCAGGAAAGCGTCTCGCACTGCCGAACGCGCGCGTTCTCATTCACCAGCCGTCGACTGGTGATGCGGGCCGCGGTCAGGCATCCGATATCGAGATTCAGGCGAAAGAAATCGCGCGCCTGCGCGAATGGCTCGAGCACACGCTCGCCGAGCACTCCAACAAGACCGTCGACGAGGTCCGTAACGACATCGACCGCGACAAGATCCTCACCGCGGCGGAAGCGTTGGAATACGGACTCATCGACCAGGTTCTGTCGAGCCGCAAGGTAGTCGCCTAATTAGCGGAAGTTGTTTTAGGACTTGCGCTTTCGGAGTGCGCGAACGAGCAACCAGATCGCCACGGCAATCACGGGGATTGCCGCGAATCCGATCCACGACGTGCTGTCCACGCTGGGTGCGGGCGAAATCAACGGAGGAGCAGTAGAAATGACCATTGGCTCGTCCGATTCGCCATCGGCAGGTTCGTCCGAATCATCGACTGCAACAGGTGTCTGAGCGACCCCACATTCGGGCATTTCTGCATAGGCGACGCTCTGTTCAGCATTCTCGTCTCCGGTGAACGTGAACGCAAACTGTCCCTCGACGGGATGACCATCATTCGACACCACGCGATAGGCGACGACATAATCGCCCGCAGCGGCGAGTGCAACAGGCATCGACGCGGTGTCACCATCGACCGAAACACAACCGTCGCCGTAATACAACCCAGTCGAGTCCGTGACGGTCATCATGAAACCCTCGGCGTTGTTGCCGATATCGAGAAGCTCTTCGCCCGCAGTGACAGACACCTCAGTGACATCGGCCACGCTGGAGTCGGCCTCCGGCGACGAACCGAAGAGTTCGGCGTGTGCAAACGCGGGCCCCGAGGACAAAACCGCAAGTCCGAGAGTGGTGACAAGTACGGTGATGGCAGAACGAGTGGACATGTTTCCAGCATACGCGCCACGCCGAACAGTTATCGACAGCACTGCCTAACCCCATGGGTGGGCGGGGTTAGGCTTGAACAGTCCACGAAGGAGGAACCATGTCACGTATCGGCGACAGCACCGACGTCATGAAGTGTTCCTTCTGTGGAAAGACCCAGAAGCAGGTCCAGCAACTCATTGCGGGTCCCGGTGTCTATATCTGTGATGAGTGTGTCGAACTTTGTAACGAGATCATCGACGAGCGCATGGCCGAAGCGGCTCAGGGCGAGAGCGACGAGATTGTCGACATCGATTTGCCCAAGCCGAAAGAAATCGCCGCCTTCCTCGACGAATATGTCGTCGGTCAAGACGCCGCCAAGCGCGCTCTGTCTGTGGCCGTCTACAACCACTACAAGCGTGTGCGCGCCCAAGAGGGCGTGCGTCCT
>WLFX01000140.1 GCA_009703545.1 Actinomycetota bacterium | reverse complement strand
TTGAGAACCGTGAAGACGCCATCGGGAAGACCGGCTTCCTTCCACAGTTCACCAAGCCAAATCGCGGCCGACGGGTCTTTTTCGGAGGGCTTGAGGACGACCGTGTTTCCCGCGGCAATGGCGATGGGGAAGAACCACATCGGCACCATGGCGGGGAAGTTGAAGGGCGAGATGACACCGACGACACCGAGGGGCTGACGAATCGAATAGACATCAACTCCGGTCGATGCGTTCTCGGTGTACGAACCTTTGACGAGGTGCGGAACACCACACGCGAACTCAACAACCTCTTGGCCACGCGAAATTTCGCCGAGGGCATCCGAGAGGACTTTGCCGTGCTCGGATGTCAGAATCTCGGCGAGTTCGCCCTTCTTGGCATTGAGCAATTCGCGGAAGTTAAAGAGGATCGCTTGGCGACGCGCAATCGAGGTGTCGCGCCATTCGGGATACGCCGCATGAGCGCTCGCGATCGCTTTCTCGATGTCGGCCTGGTTGGCGAGGACGACGCGTTTGGTTTCCTTGCCGAGGGCCGGGTCGTAGACGGGGGCGGTGCGATCGGTTGTTCCGTGGTCGCGTGCGCCGCTGATCCAGTGGGGGACGGTGTCTTGTGTCATGTGTGTTCCTTTTGTCTAAAGTCTACGAACCGTGAACGAGTTGTGCAGCGGTGTCAACGGCTTTGGCCACGTCGCCGCTTCCGGGGTACAGCAACGAGCGGCCGACAACGAGTCCTCGCACACCGGGCAGCGTGAGCGCGTGGGCCCACTGCTCGATGAGGTCGTCTTCGTTATCACCCGGGTCTCCGCCGAGGAGGAGAGTCGGAAGCGTCGTCGACGCCATGACGCGTTCCATGTCGGGGACAACGGGCAGTTTGAGCCACGAGTAGGCGCTCGAGTTTCCGAGCCCCGCCGCGATGGCGACCGAGAGAATGACCTGATCGGTCGCGAGGTTGTTGGTGATTGACCCGCCGACCCATTCGCTCATGAACGGTTCGAGCATGATGGGGATTTCGAGTTCGACCGCCTCACTCACGGCGAACGCCGTCGATTCGAGCGTGTCGGCGGTCGCAGCGTCCTTCAGGTTGATGCGCACGAGATTCTTGGCGAAGTCGAGACCGTCGCGCTGAATGGCCGGCATGTCATAGGCCGTGTAGCGGTCGTCCATTTCAAAGGACGAACCGCGCAGACCACCGCGATTCATCGAGCCGACCACGATTTTGTTGTCAAGAAGTCCGAGCAGCGCGAGGTCGTCGATGATGTCGGGTGTCCCAAGCACGCCGTCGACTCCCGGTCGGTCCAGCGCGATGGCGAGGTTGGTCAAGAGTTCGTATCGGTCCGACATCGCGGTCGGGTTCGACCCGACGGCGAGCGCCCCACGCGCGGGGTGGTCGGCGGCAACAATCATGAGTCGGCCGTCGCCAGCGAGGAGTTCGCGGCGCTGACGGTTCGCGTAGACCTCGGCGAGGCGTCCAGGGTTCGTCGCGCGCACCTCGCGCAGCGCATCAAAGTCGAGTTTTACCATTACGAGATCTCCTTCACGATGGCGAGCACTTCGTCGGTCGTCGGCATCGCCGTCGAACATTCGAGGCGTGACGCCACGATCGCACCCGCCACGTTGGCGAAGCGAAGCACATCGGCCAGTTCCCAGCCCTGAATAAGTCCGTAGCAGAGCGCTCCTCCGAAGGAGTCACCAGCTCCAAGCCCGTTGACGACCTCGACGAAGTACGGGGGCACTTCGACGGCACCGTCGCGCGTCTTGGCGAGAACCCCCTTGGGGCCTTGTTTGACGATGGCGAGTTCGATACCGCGTTCGAGAAGTGCGTCGGCGGCCCGGTGCGGCTCGGTTTCTCCCACGGCGACCTGGCACTCTTCTTTGTTGCCGACGGCAACGGTGACTTTCGAGAGTGCTGATTCGGCTTCAACGGTCGCGAGTTCGGGGGAATCCCAGAACATCTCGCGGTAGTCGAGGTCGAGGATAGTGAGCGGCTTTCGCCCGCGAGCATCCCACGCGACGTGGTGCGCCTCTCGCGACGGTTCCTGGCTCAGTCCCGTCAGGGTCGACCAATAAATGGTTGCCTCGCGAATCGCATCAAGGTCTAATTCCGAGGCCTTGATCTCGAGATCCGGCGCTTTCGGCTCGCGGTAAAAGTACAGCGGGAAGTCGTCGGGCGGATAGATCTCGCAGAACACGACCGGCGTGTTCAATCCGTCGACTCCCGACACAAATTGGTCACTCACACCGAGCCGAACGAGTTCGTTATGAATGAACTTTCCGAACGGATCGTTTCCGGTGCGGGTAATCACCGCCGAGTTGAGTCCGTGCTTTGCGGCGGCAACAGCGACGTTGGTCGCACTTCCTCCAAGGAACTTACCGAACGAGGTGACGTCCTCTAATCCGACACCAACTTGCAACGGATAGATATCGATGCCGACCCGACCAATGGTAATGACGTCAAATGAGGTTGTCATGAGTCATAACTTTCGGTGGTTGGCGGCGGAGAATCTCGTCTGCTACTTATGTTAGGACATATTGACGCGTTTCGCCATCCAACAGCCCACACGAAGCACTCTGCGCGCGGAATACGCTCTCTCGGGGGTGGTCACTGTCACACTGGGAACATGGACATGATCATCTATCTTGCAATCGGACTCGTCGTTGGCGCTGTCATTGGAATTCTCATTGGACGATACGTCATGGCGTCGTCGACGGGTGACGCGGCCACAGTCGCCGGTCTCTCTGCGACAAATACTTCGCTGCTGTCGCAGATCGACGATCTCAAATCTCAGGTTGACCAGCTTCGCGAAGCGGAACGTCTTCGCGCGAGCGAGGAAAGCAAAGTGCTCGAGCGCCTGGCCCCGGTCCACACGCTGCTCAACCAAGTAGAAGGCCGTGTTCGCGAGATGGAAAATGAGCGAAAGACCCAGTTCCGCTCAATCGACGATCAACTGAAGCAGGCTCGAACAGACGGCGAAGCACTCCGCACCGTGACCCAAGGACTTAAATCCGCTTTGTCAGACCCGAACATTCGCGGGCACTGGGGGGAAACCCAACTCGAGCGCTTGCTCGAGGCCGCCGGGATGGTCAAGGGGATTGACTTCACGACCCAGGACCAGATTGCCGGCACGGACGACGAAAAGGGTTCGCGCCCTGACGCAATCGTGAAACTGCCGGACGGTGGCCAGATCATCATCGACGCAAAAGTCACGTTGAC
>WLFX01000014.1 GCA_009703545.1 Actinomycetota bacterium | reverse complement strand
GGAAGGTCACCGCGTTGATCGGGCCATCGGGTTGCGGAAAATCGACGTTCCTCCGCACGCTCAACCGCATGCACGAGCTCGTTCCGAGCGCCTCGCTCGCCGGTGAGGTTCGCCTCAACGAAGACGATATATACGACGATGGAATCAAGATCACCGATGTTCGCCGCCAGATCGGGATGGTGTTCCAGAAGCCGAACCCGTTCCCCGCGATGAGCATCCGCGACAACGTCCTGTCGGGACTGACGCTGACGGGCCAAAAGATTTCGGGTAGCGAAGCGGATGACCTCGTCGAAGAGACCCTGTCGAAGTCCGGACTATGGAACGAGGTCAAGGATCGACTTCGCAACGCCGGCGGAAGCCTCTCTGGTGGTCAACAGCAGCGTCTGTGTATCGCTCGATCGCTCGCCGTTCGCCCGTCTGTCCTCTTGATGGACGAGCCCTGTTCGGCTCTTGACCCGACGTCGACGCGCCGCATCGAACAGACGATTCAGGAACTGTCGAACGAGGTGACGGTCGTCATCGTCACGCACAACATGCAGCAAGCACAGCGCGTTTCGGATGATTGCGCGTTCTTCCTTGCGGAGGCGGGAACGCCAGGTGGAATCGTCGAAGCGGGCCCCACTGAACTCATGTTCTCGGTTCCTCAGGATCCGCGCACGCTCGACTACGTTCACGGTCGATTCGGATAACGAGACGCCTCGACTGATAGGGTCGTGCCTCATGAGGCGACATTTTCGCACAGGCGCGACGTTTGTTGCGGTCGCCGTAATCTTCGCTGTGAGCGGATGTGGTCTGACATCGAACAATGACTCGTTGAACGGTGATCCGGCTGAACTGCCGACGCCGACGCCGATTCCGACTGCGTCCATTGCTCCAATAGACGGCGAACTCCCATACGACTCCGCCGACCCCACCACGTGGACCGATCGACAACTCGTCGCCCAGACAATTTTTCAGTGTGCGCCGGTGTCAAACATTGGTGCCTTATCGAAAGCAGTTCGCAAAGGCCTTGGTGGAGTGGTATTCCTTGGCGGTGTTGCCCCGTCCAACTTGGCTCAACAGATCATCAAATTGGCTGCGAACTCGGGTGACCGCGTCCCTCCGTTCATCGCGAGTGACGAGGAAGGCGGGGTCGTCCAACGTCTCGCCGATGTGATTTACCCGCTTCGATCGGCGGAAATCATGGGTACCTGGCCCGACGCTGAGGTCACCCGCACTGCGGCGAAGTACGGGAAGGCGATGAAGAAACTCGGTGTGGACATGGCACTATCGCCGGTCGCCGACCTTAACAGCCCTGGACATTTCATTGGAAGCCAATCTCGAGCGTTCTCGTCAACACCATCGGGCGCTGCGCGTTCAGCAATCGCCTGGGCCACCGGTCTCGAATCAGTCGGGGTCGCACCCGTTATCAAACATTGGCCCGGCCACGGACTCGCGACCGACACGCACCTGGCGCCCGGAATTCTTCCGGCGTACGACAAACTCACAAAGTCCGACCTCATTCCGTTCGATCGAGCAATCGCGGCAGGATTCACCGCCGTGATGGTCGGACACTTGGAATCGAAAGGACTCACGGAACGCGGAGTTCCGGCGAGTCGCTCACCGAAAGCGCTGGCGATTCTTCGCAACCAAATCGGTCCGGACGGCCTCATAATTACCGACTCGCTGTCAATGGAGGCAGCGCTCGTTGGCGTCCATCATCGCACAGGTGAAGTGGTGCGGGCCTCTCTTGATGCGGGTGCGGATGTCGCGTTGATCTGTAGTGGCCCCCCGGACATTGTGGATCGCGTTGTTGCACAGATCTCTCCGGAGGGGCTCACTCGCGACGACTTGATAGAAAAAGTGAAACGTATTCTGGCGTGGAAGAAGCGGTTTGGCGTAATCGAATAGCCGAATTGTCAGCGGCTATTCAAAGTGCCCGAGAGGATGCACCGGAATAATTTCGCCTTTCGCGGGCTTTCGACGCGTTGGCCACTCGGCAATGAGCATCGCCGCAATCATGATGCACCCGCCAATGATCGTGCGAATGGCGAGCGTTTCCTGCCCCACAGCGACAGAAAGACCGGCAGCCCAAGGGACTTCGGCCGTGAGAATGATTGCGACCCGTGAGGCATCCATTTTCGACTGCGCCCAGGTCTGTAGAAGAAAGGCGAGCGCGGTCGCGAAAACCGCCGTGACAATGACCGCAATCCACACGTCGACGTCTGGCGGGGCAGCATATCCGTCACCGTCCGCGAACGTCATGCCGGCGGTGATGACCGCCACGACGATGATCTGAACAACGGTGAGCGCATAGGAATCGTGACCAGGTGCCCAGCGACCCAAGACGACGATGTGAAGAGCAAAAAAGAGGGCGCCAACGATGATCCAGATGTCACCGATTCCCAGGCCAAAAGAGTTGAGCGAAATGATGCCAAGGCCGACTAACCCGAGACTCGCGGCCACAATGACCTTGCGGTTGAGTGCTTGACGAAAGAGTAGCCACGCGAGTAACGGAGTTCCGACTACATAGAGGCCCGTGAGGAATCCGGTGATTGCGGCCGTCGCGAAGTGAAGGCCGATGGTCTGTGTGACGTAGCCGAGTGAGAGGAAGACCCCCGCGATTCCGCCGGTCCGCCAGACCCGAGGGGTGATTTTCGACAGGACGGACGGGCGAACCAGGATCAGGATAATTGCCGCAATAACGAAACGCGTGGCGAGAAAGTCGGGAATCGGCTGGCGTTCGATGGCTGGCTTCATGAGGACGAACGATGCTCCCCAGGCTGCAGTCACAGTAAAGAGAGCGAGGATAGCCAGTCGGTTGTCGCCAACCGTTGACCGCGTCACGGCCGTCTGTTCTTTCGTCCGCGTGCCACAGAATTAACCATCGACGGGAACACGAACCCGTGCATCGGCCACACGAGCCACCAATAGACGTGTCCGGCAAGCCCGCGCGGTGCGAACAGGGCGCGTTGTGTCACCTTCGCTCCTGTGCCCTCGGCCTCGACCGTGAACTCTAGCCAGGCTAAACCCGGATTGCGCATTTCGGCGCGGAGGCGCAAGACGTGTGGTGGGCGCAGCGATTCGACGCGCCAGAAGTCGAGCGCTTCACCCTCGACGAGGTGGTTCGGATCGCGCCGTCCCCTGCGAAGACCGGGACCCCCGACAAGGCGATCCAACAAACCACGCGCTTCCCAGGCCCAACCGGCAGTTGAGTAGCCGTTTTCGCCTCCGATCGACTCGATCCGCTGCCACACTTCGTCGACCGGGTCTTTGCTGGGGGCGATGCGAATGTCTTGATATAGCGTGCCACCGGCCCATTCGGGGTCGGTCGGGAGAGGTTCGGACGGCGAGCCAGGTAGGGACGCATCCGACCAACGCGTGTCGACGCGCGCGTCCTTGATCTTTGCCAATGCGAGAACCACGGCGCGGTCGAATGTGGTGAGGCCAGACGGTGGGTCGGGAATCAGTCGACGGATATCGTCGTTACGCGCAACGACCTCGTTTTTGAGACTAGCGACGAGCCTTCGGGCCAGCGTGTAGGGAACGGGCGTCACAAGTCCGACCCAGCCACTCGAGAGCCTCGGCGTCAGAACGGGCACCGGGATGATGATTCGCGGTCGAAGCCCAGCTGCCGCTGCGTAGTGCTCCATCATTTCGCGATACGTGAAGACATCGGGTCCCCCGATGTCGTAGTCGCCTGTTACTGATGTGGGAAGAGCAGCGGCGCCGACGAGGTATCGAAGCACGTCCCGAACCGCAATCGGCTGGATGCGTGAATTCACCCACTTAGGAACCGTCATGATGGGTAGCCGCTCGGTCAAATAACGAAGCATTTCGAACGACGCAGAACCCGAACCGATGACGACTCCCGCCCGTAATTCGATGGTGGGGACACCGCTGTTCTGCAGGATGTCACCGGTGTCAGCTCGCGATTGTAGGTGCGGGGACAGCGTGGAATCCGCGTCGGCCATTCCGCCGAGGTACACGATGCGCGACACTCCCGCACTGACACATTCTTCGCCGAACAGCGTCGCGACGAGACGTTCTTCTTCCTCAAAGTTCTGCGGTGACATTAGGGCGTGCAGGAGGTAATACGCCACGTCCACACCCGCCACCGCGCGCGCTAGGTCGTCTCGGTTCGTTGCGTCACCGTCGACGACCTCGACCTTGTCGATCCACGGGTGAAAACGAAGGCGCTCGGCATGGCGCGCCATGACACGAACACGGTAGCCGTGAGCGAGCAGCTCGCGAACGAGACGGCCACCGATGTATCCCGTCGCCCCTGTGACGAGACACAGCGCGGGCAACCCGTCCTCACCCCGTCGAAGGGGCAGGTCTGACGTGATTTCACTAGACACAATTCGATAGTAGAGCGTGCGGTATCGTCACAGGGTGCCTACGTTGAACATTGCCCCCGAAGTCGCGCTCGCCCTTGCAGAGAACAAGCCTGTCGTCGCATTGGAGTCAACGATTATTTCACACGGTCTTCCTCGCCCGCGCAACCGCGAGGCCGCCCTCGAGTTCGAACAAATTCTGCGCGACAAGGGTGTTGTTCCTGCGACGATCGCCGTCATTGATGGAATTCCGACGGTGGGTCTTGACCCCGAGGGTCTTACCACCATTGCCGACAAAGACATCGCCAAGGCCAGCGTGCGCGACCTGCCGATTTTGCTGGCCAAAAGGGAAAGTGGGGCGACAACCGTCGCCGCAACCGCTCACATCGCAGCTCAAGCCGGAATTCGCGTGTTTGCAACTGGCGGACTCGGTGGAGTTCACCGAGGTGCGAGCGAAACATTTGATGAATCCGCCGACCTCTCGACCCTTGCCGTGACCAACATCTCGGTCGTTTCGGCTGGCGTGAAATCCGTTCTTGACATCGCCGCCACGCTCGAACGTCTCGAAACTCTATCGGTTCCGGTCGTCGGGTACGGAACGACAGCGTTTCCTGCCTTTTGGCTGAGAGATAGCGGATTAACCCTTGACTGGTCGGCGGCGGACGCAACCGAGGTCGCCGCCATCATGAAGGCACACGATGCCACGGGAAACGGTCAGGGAATCGTCGTCGCGAACCCGATCCCGCTCGAACAACAGTGGGATCCGGCTGAACACGACCGAGTTTTGTCCGAAGCGTTCCTCGCCGCAGAGCAGGCCGGAGTTCGAGGAAAAGCCGTCACCCCGTTCCTTCTTGGGTACATCGTCGAGGCGTCGGGTGGACGGAGCCTCGAGGTCAACCTCGATTTGGCGCGCAACAACATTCGAGTCGCGGGCGACATCGCGACCGCCTGGTGTCTACTCAGCGCATGACAACAAAGGGAACGATTGTTGTCGTCGGTGACGTCATCGATGACATCATCGTTCGTCCGCAGAGCCCAATTCGCACGGATACCGACACCCCCGCGCTGATTGAACGGCACCCGGGCGGTTCGTCGGCGAACACCGCGGCGTGGCTGGGGCACATCGGCGCGAACGTCCACTTTTTCGGGCAGGTCGGCGAGGCCGACAACGCGCGGCACACGCGGGAACTCGAGCGGTTCGGGGTAGAGGCTCACCTGCAGAGCGACACGGAACGTTCGACGGGAACAATTGTCATCATCGTCGAGGGCGAGAAGCGAACGATGTTGACGGACCGAGGCGCAAACGTCATCTTTGACCTCGACTCGGTTCCGCAGGACCTCATCGCCATCGCCGAATATCTTCATTTCACTGGCCATACAATCATCGACGAGCCGAAGCGCGAGTCCGTTGTGAGGCTCATCGAGCGAGCGTCTGCTCACGGCGTGACCGTCAGTATCGATCCGGCCTCGGCGGGGTTCATTACCGATTTCGGAGTCGCCGAATTTCTGCGACTCTGTGACGGCGCACATATCTTGCGACCGAACGAGGACGAGGCGCGAGTCCTTTCCGGAATCGACGACATCGAGGCGGCAACCGTCAAACTGACGGAACTCTTCCCGCTTGTTGTGACAACCTGCGGTCGCGACGGCGTGATTGTTGGTCAATACGGCGAGGCACTCGTTCACATTCCCGTTGAGCCCGTGGACGTCGCCGACCCCACAGGCGCGGGTGATTCATTCAACGCCGGCTTATTGGCTGGGCTTGCGCGCGGATTGACGCCGGTCGACGCCGCACGCGCGGCCGTGATTGTCGCCGCCGAGGCAGTTACTGCGGTGGGCGCTCGCCCCGCATAGTCGCGTAATCCGCGAGCGCACGGGCGCGGGTGTCCCGAAGACTGACAATCGGTTCGGGGTACAGCGGAGTGTTGTACTCCTCTATCCAGCGTGCGCGATACAGGCTATCCGGGTCGAACTTCGTGGCCTGCAGTTCGGGATTAAACACGCGAAAATACGGTGCGGCGTCATAACCGCTTCCCGCAACCCACTGCCACGACGCCGGGTTACTCGCCTCGTCAGCGTCGACCAACGTGTTCCAGAACCACTCCTCACCAATTCGCCAATTGATTCCAAGGTTTTTGATGAGGAAACTCGCTGCGACCATTCGTACACGATTGTGCATCGTTCCGATTTTCCATAGTTCACGCATCCCCGCATCGACGAGCTCCACGCCCGTCGTTCCCTTCTTCCACGCCGAGAGGTGATCCGGATTCGGTTCTTCCCACGGGAACTCGTCAAATTCAGCGCGAAGGTTTCGACGGTGAAGGTCGGTGTTGTGAAAGAGCTGGTGGTACGAAAACTCGCGCCAACCGACTTCACTCATGAACCGGCTCGCGTTCGCCCGAGTTTCGGGGGTGACAACGGATTCGACCGCGTGCCAAATCTGGTACGGGCTGATCTCTCCGAAGCGCAGGTGCGGACTCAATCCGCTGGTCGATTCGATTCCCGGCTCGTCACGGCGGTGGTATAGCGCGAGTCCGTTGTTGAGGAATCGCTCGAGCCGCTCGTGCGCACCTGTTTCTCCAGGAGTCCATTGGTCAGGAAAATCTTTCGCCCACGGCCGGTCGGGAAGAAGATTCCATGAGTCGAGCGAGTCGGATTCTGCATTTACCCCGACAATTGACAACGGCGCGACCAGAGGCTGCCGTGGAGCGGGTCCAGCCAGAATCGACTTCCAGAAAGGAGTGAACACCTTGAACGGTGTTCCTGCACCGGTCGTCACCAACCACGGGTCGTGCAACAACGAGCCGGTGTAACTGTGTGCATCAGGAAGCGAAACCTTCAGTTCAGTGTCGATTGCACGGGTCGATCCGTACCGGCGGTTCCAATGAACGCTCGTTGCGCCGACTTCTGCGGCAACGGCGGGTAATACGTCCCGGGTTGCACCCCGCCGAAGAATGAGCGACCCGCCCAGTGCTGTGATGTCATTCTGCAATTGATGAAGTGAATGGTGGAGCCACCAGCGCGACGCCGCTCCAAGCGGGCGAACCTCGGGCGATTCGTCGTCGAGAACGTAAAGCACGGCGATGCGCTCACCCGCGCGAACCGCAGCGTCGAGCGCGGGATTATCGGCTAGACGTAAATCGTCTCGCAACCAGACCAGAGAAGTATTCACAGTGTTCCTAGTAGATGTCGGGCGAGCGACCCGTGCCAAAGTCGATAGTGACGTCCGCGTGGCGATCGAAGCGATAGCCAATCCCGCGGACGGTGCGCACAATATCCTCGAACGGCTCTAATTTAGAGCGAAGTCGCCGGACGTGCACGTCGATTGTCCGACTGTTCGGCCGGTCGACGTCACTCGCGGCCCACAGCGTATCGATCATGCCCGAGCGATCAACAGTGACGGCCTCGCGCAACACCAGATATTGCAGGAGTTCGAACTCTTTATAGGTCAGCGGCGCGATGTCCCCGTTGATGACCACGCGTTTCCGCGACAAATCGATTGTCACGCCTTGCGTCGCGGCGGCGGGTTTCGGTGGAAGCAGGTCGGCAACAGCGCGCGGTTCTCGAAGAGCGAGACGCACGATGTCGAGATTTTTCCCACGCTGACTTTCCGGTGCATAGGCGACCGCGGCGTGGGATTCCGTGCCAGGAACCGCCGATGTGACGACGTTACGAACTGCGTCAACCATTTCCGCAATGGAGGTTCCGGCAGCGAGGGCACTAGCTTCATCGACGCCGACATACACCGCGAAACCGCGTATTTGCGCGGGATTCTGGGCGTTGTCGGGCATCCCGATATTTTACCGTTTAGCCCGCGACGCCGTAGAGACGGTCGCCCGCATCACCGAGCCCGGGCACGATGTATCCGTGCTCGTTGAGTTTTTCATCGAGTGCACCGAGCACGAGAGTGACGTCACGGTCTCCAACAGATTCTTTGACAGCAGCGACTCCCTCGGGTGACCCGAGCAGGCACACGGCAGTCACGTCCGTGGCACCACGTTCGAACATAAAGTCGATAGCGGCAATGAGCGATCCGCCGGTTGCGAGCATCGGGTCGAGCACGTAGCACTGGCGACCCGTGAGATTTGCCGGGAGGCGCTCGGCGTAAACACTGGGCTGAAGCGTTGTCTCGTCGCGAACCATCCCCAGGAAACCCGTCTCAGCGCTCGGCATCAATCGCAGCAACCCCTCGAGCATCCCGAGGCCTGCCCGCAGGATTGGCACAATGAGCGGGTGTGGCTCGGCGAGAATGACACCCTCGGTCGGCGCGACGGGCGTTTCGATGCGGTGGGGGACAACGCGAACATCGCGGGTTGCTTCATACGCGAGTAGCGTCATGAGCTCGTCGGCGAGCGTGCGGAAAGTCGACGACGGCGTGGTCTTGTCACGCAGCATTGTGAGTTTGTGGGTGATGAGTGGGTGATCGGCAACTATGACTCGCATAGGCTTCAATCTATCGAATGGAGGGGTCGATGACCGAGGCTTTTGGCGCGATGGACGAAGCGCTTCTACTGGCGCGGCTGGCGCTGGAGTCGAATGACGTTCCCGTCGGAGCCGTCGTGCTCGCTCCGGATGGCGCGATTGTCGGTCGCGGCCGGAACGAACGCGAATTGACGGGAGATCCGACCGCTCACGCCGAGGTCCTCGCGTTGCGCGATGCGGCGGCGGCAACGGGAAACTGGAACTTGAGTGATCACACTCTTGTCGTCACACTCGAACCCTGTGTCATGTGCGCCGGCGCGATACTCAATTCCCGCATCTCGAAGGTCGTTTTCGGCGCGTGGGACGATAAAGCGGGGGCGGCGGGCAGTGTTACGGATGTTTTGCGAACGCGGACTCTTCCCGCGAGAGTTGGAGAGGTTATCGGCGGAGTTCGTGCCGACGAGTGCTCTGCGTTATTGACCGAGTTCTTCGGTCGCCTTCGCGACTAGACGTAAAGTTCGGCGTTCCAGAGCACCGCGATGATGAGGTTGATGACCGCAAAACCACCCGCTGTGTGAAAGAACGGTTGGAGCTTGCTCTCACCGTGCGACTGACGCTTTGCACCGAGGATGGCGGCGATCAAGGCGCCGGTTGCCAACAGAGTCTTGATGGTGATTTTGAGGTTGTCGGGTGCGTCATCACTCATATAGGCGAGGCCGACGAGGATCGTGCCGGTGAACAATTGAATCGCGGCACCCCACACCATGAGGGTGAAGGGGAAGTTCGACTTGGCACGCATGTTGATTATGAACGCTCCAACGAGAATGGCCATTCCCGTGAGGTGGACGAGGACGAAGACCTCGGTGATGAGAGGGAGAACGGTGGTCACGGTGTTTCCTTTCAGAAGGCGCCTGATGTGCCTGTTGTCATAATACGCTGGCACCATGTCGGAAACCTTTGCATTCCTCGGAACCGGGTCGATGGGTGGCGCAATCCTCGACGGCTTGCGTGCCGCCGAAAGCACCGCCAAGATCCGAGCAACCACCCGAACTTCGACAACAAACCGACCGGGCGTTGAGTCCCGGTCGACCGAGTCCGACCCCGGCGCGAACCGTTGGGCGGTTGACGGTGCGTCCCTTGTGATTATTGGTGTGAAGCCGGCGACCGTGATTGCTCTACTCGAGGACATCGTCGATGCCCTCGACCCCGACACGCTGATCGTGTCGGTCGCGGCGGGAATCACGACCGCGACGATGGAATCGGTCGTGCCGAATCCGATCGTTCGCTCGATGCCGAATACTCCCGCACTCGTGGGCAAAGGAGTGACGGGAATTTCAGCGGGGTCTCGTGCCACCGCCGAACACCTCGCTCGCGCCCGATCCGTCTTTGAACTCGTCGGGTGGGTGCTCGAGATTCCCGAGGACCGAATTAATGCCCTGAGTACGATTTCGGGGTCCGGCCCCGCCTATGTTTTCCATGCAATGGAACAGTGGACGACCGCTGCCCGTGAACTTGGATTTAGTGACGAAGATGCCCGCCACCTCGTTGAGAAGACGTTCGCCGGAGCCACAGCCTTGTTAGAGGTCTCGGACGTCGGACCAGCCGAACTCCGTCGACGCGTGACGAGCCCGAATGGCACGACCGAGCGCGCCATTGCGGTACTCGACGATGCTCACCTTGCCGAGATTTATCGTGCTGCGGCCGAAGCTGCACTCGCGCGCGCGGAGGAACTTGCCCGCGAACTCGGGCGCTAGATTCTCACTCGATGTAGGGGACTTACACAGGGAACGTCAAGCCTGGCGAGAGACAGTCGTTATGTGAAACTCACGACCCGAAAGGATGTCTCACATGGCTAAGAAAGACGACGCAGTCGAACAGACAGTCACGCTCAACCGAAAGAAGCTCGTCGCCGCTGGCTGGATTGCCGGTGGAGTTCTTGCGCTTGGAGCGACCTTCGTGGCTGGTGCCGCACTCGGACACGTCGTGGACGGTCCTCGTGGAAATGGCGATTTCCCCGCTGGACAACCTTCTGACCCCGGCCACCTAGGACCCCAGGGCGAACACGGCATGGGTGACGGTGATGGTGATGGTGATGGTGATGGTGATGGTGATGGTGAACACAACGACGGCACGATGACTCCCGCACCGATGACAACTCCCTAAGTTTGCTCAATTTTCCTTTCTGTGGTGGAGAGACAGGGTATCCCGAAAGGGGTACCCTGTTTTTTGGAGGATCTCGTCGGAGCACCGTTCACCTTGCTCGGGAACGCTCGACCCCCAAGTCGCGCTAGACTCGACGTTATTGTCCAATTGCCGACCAGCCGGTCGGACCAGGTAAAGGTGTTCCATGGGTTCCGTTATTAAGAAGCGCCGTAAGCGTATGGCGAAAAAGAAGCACCGCAAGCTGCTTCGCAAGACTCGCCACCAGCGTCGCAACAAGAAGTAGTCGTCCGCGATACCGATGGTCCGCATCACTGTCGAAATGATGGGGAAGCCCGGCTGTCATCTGTGTGACGATGCTCGCGTGATTGTAAGAACCGTGCTCGAGGATTTTCCAGAAACGGAATTCGTCGAGCACAACATTTTGGATGATGCTGAGATGTTTGAAACCCTGAAAAACGAAATTCCCGTCATAGTGGTCAACGGACGTCGGCACGCAACGTGGCATGTTGATATGAATGACTTTCGGGCTGCCATGAGGAAGGAACTGTTGTGATTCAGCACGCTGTGGTGTGGAAACTCGTCGACCTGACCGATGCGAAACGTGCCAGCGTGCTGGCACGTTTCGACACCGAACTCAGGGCTCTCGTGGGCGTTGTCCCCGGACTCGTCAGTGTGGCGGTCACTTCGGATGTGCGCGAAATCGATTCCAACTTTGACGTCGCACTCATTTCCCTCCACGAGTCGCGCGAAGCGCTTGCGACCTACCAATCGCACCCCGCTCACGTCGCGGTTGCAACGTGGTGGGGCCCACTCGTCGCCCAGCGCGGAGCGGTCGATAGCGAGGTCTAAATGTGCGGCCGGTACGCGTCGACACTAAGTGGTGAAGAACTCGGGCGCTATTTCCACGCCGACGAAATTGCCGATGTCGAATTGCGCCCGTCGTGGAATATCGCCCCGACGACGAACGTGCCAATCGTGGTCGAAAAGCGAGACGACCGTGCGCGATTGGTGACAACAGCTCGATGGTCGCTTGTGCCGTCGTTCGCGGACAGTCTCACGTTGAAATATCCGACCTTCAACGCTCGCAGTGAAACCGTGACCGAAAAGCCAACGTTCCGCGGTTCCGTCGGGCATCAACGCGCAATTCTTCCCGCCGATGCTTACTACGAGTGGTTGACCGAGGGAAAAGTCAAGACTCCACATTCCGTCACCTCGCCGGCAGGTGAACTTGCGTTCGCGGCGTTGTATTCGTGGTGGCGAGCAGATCCAGCGAGCGACTGGGTGCTCACCGCAACGATTCTGACCATGCCGGCTCCAGAGCCGATCGCGTGGCTGCATGACCGAACTCCCTTAGTCCTCGCGTCGGAGGACTGGGATTGGTGGCTCAATCGTGAGACGACGGCGGATCAATCGTTCGTCGATGACGCGGTGTCTCGGT
>WLFX01000139.1 GCA_009703545.1 Actinomycetota bacterium | reverse complement strand
CGGTGATATTGACATCCTCATTACCGACAAAACGGGAACGCTGACGTCTGGTCACATAAGTTTTGTCCGAGTAATTGCCGCTCCGAAACGAAATCCGCTGCAGATGGGATTATTGGCAACGGACACTCGGTTCGATCGAATGGCGACAGACGTGGCCGGATTGAATGCGCTGGATGCCGCGTTGTGGGCTCGGCGTGACGACGTTGCAGGGCTGAGTAGTGCAAGGCGACTCGGTCTCATACCCTTCAGTCACGACACTCGAATCGTCTCTTCACTCGTCCAGGTCTCTCCGAGCGAGCGAATTGTGGCGGTCAAGGGATCTGCGGAAGACCTCGCCCCGATGTGCTCGGCGATGCCACCTGAGATTACAGCGGCGCTAGCCAACGAATACACCAAGGGTTCTCGGGTTGTTCTTGTTGCCTCGAAATCGGCCGGCGAGTCGACAACGTTGAAGCCTGAGGACCTTACTGGTCTCACGGTTGACGGTTTGCTGGTTTTTTCCGACGAGGTGAAAGACAACGCTCGCGCGTCACTTGACAAACTCACGAAACTGGGAATAGCGGTCAAGATTGCGACGGGAGACAACGTCATCGTCGCGAAGGCGGTGTGCGCCCAATTGGGACTTGATGTATCGGATGCGCTGTCCGGCTCAGACATCGACGGGATGGACGATGCGACCCTTCGCGACCGGGCTCAGTCCGTGACGGTATTTGCGCGAGTTTCTCCCGAACACAAAGCGCGAATAATTGACGTACTACGCGGCGAGGGATCGGCTGTCGGGTTCATGGGCGACGGGGTCAACGACGCCATCGCGCTGCACGTCTCTGACGTCGGAATATCTGTTGATACCGCAACGGATGTAGCGAAGGATGCCGCGGACATCGTGTTGCTCAAGAAGGATCTTGGTGTCGTGGCCGATGGCGTACTCGAGGGACGAAGGGTCTTCAACAACACGATGAAGTACGTCTTCATGGGAACATCGGGCGATTTTGGAAACATGTTCTCGGCGGCGTTTGGTTCCATCGCGCTGAACTTCCTGCCGATGATGCCCGGCCAGGTGCTTCTGAACGACGTTCTCTATGACTCAAGTCAGCTCGCGATTCCTTATGACAGGGTTGACCCCGAGGCGGTCACGCGACCCTCCCACTGGAATATCGGCATGATCCGACGATTCATGCTGACCTTTGGCCCGATCAGTTCTATTTTCGATTTCGCGACGTTTGCGCTGATGATCCTCGTGTTCCACGCTGGTGAAGCGGAATTTCAATCAGGTTGGTTTGTTGAATCGCTCGCAACGGAATCGCTGATTGTCTTTGTTGTTCGTACACGGCGAGTCCCATTCTTTCGCAGCCTTCCGTCGACGGGTCTCATCGCGTCAGTCATCGCCGTCGTGACTATCGGCTGCTACCTTCCCTATTCACCGCTCGCCGAATCCATCGGGTTTGTTGCTCTTCCCGTACCGTTTTTCCTCGCGCTGCTGGGCATGATCATTGTCTATCTCGTGCTTGTTGAGTTTGCGAAACACCTGTTTTTTCGCCGAACGAAAGGTGGCACCGTTGCGCCATCAAAATCGCATCGGGATGCCACTCATCGTGTCGGTCGTCGCGCAGCACGATTCAGCTCGTCGAGTAATCACCGTTCGACAACTCCGCAAAAGTAAATCTCACAGCACTTTCATAGAGAACACCAGGATTTTCCACAGCCCGCTAGCGTTGTGTAGAGCCATGACCACACGACAACGCGAATTCCTTCGACGCGCGAATCGTCGATGGACCGCACAGGATTTCGCGGGCGCACTGATTCCAATCTCGACGGCCGTCGCCGTGGCATTCTTCTTCGTCGACGGTGGTGCGAAGAACTTCCTTGACATCGTGACCCTGCCCTATGGTGTTGGAGTCGTGTCCGGTCTGATCGGGACCAACCTGTTCCTTGTCATGATGGTTCTTGCCGCGCGGGTGCCGGTAATCGACTCGCTCTTCGGCCACGACCGCGCGCTGGATCTTCACAAAAAGCTGGGCAAACCAGTTCTTTACCTGCTTCTCGTTCACATGGCCGCGCTGATCGTCGACTACGCATCGCGCGTCAACACAGACCTGTGGAGTGAAGTTGTCACGATGCTCGGGGTCAACGATTTGCTCTTGTCGTTCCTCTCAATGGGGGTGATGGTCCTCATCGTTATCACGAGCCTCGTTGCGGTGAAAAAAGTTTTGCCACACGGCGTGTGGCACATCATCCACCTCATGAGTTACGTCGCGATGTACCTCGGCATATTCCATCAGTTCACTCAAGGAACCTTGTTCGCCGAGGGCACTGCCGGCCGTGCGTATTGGCTGGGCCTGTATGTCGTGGCGACGGGAAGCATCGTGCTCTTCCGCCTCATCGTCCCGATTCTGCGATCGGTTCGCCACGCCCTCATCGTCGAAAGCGTTGTCGTCGAAGGACCGGGAACCGTTTCCATCACGATGCGCGGTCGCGGCCTCACTGCGGCGGGTTTCCGCGCCGGACACTTTGCGCACTGGCGATTCCTCGCACCGACCCTCTGGCGTGAGGCTCACCCGTTTTCGATTTCCGCAGCACCTACAAATGATCGAGTCCGAATCACCGTGCGTGAACTCGGGGATTCGACGTCACTACTTCAACACGTCCGACCGGGAACCGCGGTGTGGTTTGAGGGCCCTTACGGCGTATTCACGGAATCCGAACGGACGACATCACGGGTTGCCCTCATCGGTTCGGGAATCGGGCTCGCACCCATCCGTGCGCTCGTCGAATCGATGGATGTTCAACCCGGCGAACTCACCGTCATCGGGCGTGCTCGAAGCGATGAGGAATTGTTCTTGATGGATGAGATCATCAGAATCGTCCACGCCAAACAGGGGACCGTTTACACGCTTACGGGGTCGCGAGGCCGCAGAACCCCGTGGTTACCGTGGGATGAATCCGAACGCGGGGTCAGTATTTCCACGATAATTGACCGACCATCCGAGGTCGATTTTTACCTCTGTGGTCCGGAAGCGTGGATGAATTCCCTCGTCGCCGACCTTCGCAGCGCGGGAGTGCCGCCACACCGAATCCACAACGAACAGTTTGCCTGGTAGGAGAACCTCAATGCGACCAACATCAGCCTTTATTTCTGGAATGGCCACCATGGGAGTTCTCGCGGGTGGAATCGTTCTAGGAACAGGAATTCTTAATGGAACCTCGACCGACCAAAATGCGGCCTCGAATCCTGGGTCAAACTCGGGTGGCGGTGCGGCGGGTGGCG
>WLFX01000138.1 GCA_009703545.1 Actinomycetota bacterium | reverse complement strand
GTAGCGTGCAGTCCTTAGTTTACCGCGCGAGTTAGCACTCTCCAAACGCGAGTGCCAATGTGAGTAACTGCGAGAATGAACACATGGACCGCGCGGATGCCGAATTGCTTCTTACCAGTGAGGCATTGACGTTACTCGACGGCCTTCCGCCCTACCGAGCGACCGACAACGTGGTTCAGGCCGTGTCCGCGCTGCGTGACCGAGGCGTCTCGCCCGAGATGACTCGCGTCGTTCTCCGACAGCGCCGACTTCGCGCGCAAGCAAAGCCAAAATTCGGTGATTTTGCCGCGCGCATGTTCTTCACCGAGATTGGATTGCAGCAAGCTACTCGATTGGACGTTGCCGCCCACCACGCCGCGCGGTTTCGCGCTCTCGGCGACATCACCGTGGGCGACCTCGGATGCGGTATCGGGGGCGACGCGCTCGCCCTGGCTGGACTTGGTCTCTGCGTCGTCGCAATCGATCGTGACGAGTCCACCGCCGCAATCGCAACTTACAACCTGGCTCCGTTCGACAATGCCAGCGTCGAACAGGGTGACGCCGAGAGCGTTGACCTTTCACGATTCGGTGCGTTGTGGTTCGACCCTGCCCGTCGATCGAAAGACAAACGGTTGTCGAATCCCGCTGATTGGTCGCCTTCGCTCGAGTGGGTGTTCGATGTTGCCACGAGAATCCCCAGCGGAATCAAATTGTCGCCAGCCATCGCGCACGACTTGCTACCCGACCGCGTCGAGGCGCAGTGGGTGGAGGATTCTGGCGACACGGTTGAATGTGTCGTGTGGACCGGTGCACTCGCGCGGCCAAACGTCGCTCGAAGCGCATTGATTTTAGGAGCGGAGTCCGCCGAACTCACGGCCAGTGAACCTGATTCCGGGGTCGAGACCGGCGAGATTGGGGCGTATGTTTACGATCCGAGCGGTGCCGTCATTCGCGCACAACTGTTGGGGACTCTCGCGCGCCAACTCGGCGCTAACACCATTGCCTCGTCGATTGCGTATCTGTCTAGCAATAAATTCATTCACACCCCTTTTGCCCAGGCGTTCAAGGTCATTGACATCGTGCCGCTCGACATTCGTGCGATTACGCAATACTGTCGCGACGCCGGAATTGGGACCCTCGAGATTAAAAAGCGTGGCGTCGACATTGATCCCGCGACATTTCGAACAAAATTGAAGTTGAAGGGTTCTGCGTCGGCGACGTTAATTCTGACCCGAGCTGGTGACGGTCGCGTCGCGATTGTGGCGGAACGAGTTCGCTAGACACGAACAGTTTCGACGGGCAGTGTCGAATCCACCGGAAAGTCCAGGTCCGACGGTGCAACGCCTCGCGCAACGAGGTGCGCACCAAGAGCTGCGATCATCGCGCCGTTGTCGGTGCAGAGGTTCAGGGGCGGAACGCGCAATTCGATGCCGTTCTCTGCGCACCGTTCGGCCGCCAGCGCGCGAATTCGGGCATTCGCAGCGACACCACCGCCCAGGAGCAATCGGCTGACCCCGTGTTCGACACACGCCGCGACGGCCTTTTTCGTCAACACGTCGGCGACGGACTCGCGGAAACTCGCTGCGACATCGGCAATTGAGGGTTTTTCGGTCGTCTCGATATAGCGGGCGACGGCGGTCTTGAGCCCAGAGAACGAAAAATCGTAGCGATGTTCAATGAGGTCTTTGGGTAATGTCAGCCCCCGCGGAAAGCGAATGGCCGCGGCATCACCGTCGGTCGCGACACGATCGATGTGCGGGCCTCCCGGGTATGGCAGTTTCAGAAGCCGTGCGACCTTATCGAACGCCTCACCGGCAGCATCGTCGATGGTTTCACCCAACAGGACGACGTCTGTAACGAGGTCTCGAACGAGCAACAGTGACGTATGCCCGCCGCTCACCAAGAGCGCAACCGTGGGTAATTCGATTGCGCCGCCGTCTTCACGCAAGACGTCCGCTCCGACGTGGCCGACGAGATGGTTGACGCCGTAGAGCGGTTTACCAAGAGCCACCGCGAGCGCCTTCGCAGCTCCGACCCCGACCATGAGTGCTCCCGCCAACCCGGGCCCCGCCGCGACAGCTATTGCATCGAGGTCCTCGAGGCGGATGTTTGCTTCGGCGACAGCGGCCTCGATTGTTCCCCGCATCGCTTCGAGATGAGCCCTGGCCGCGATTTCTGGGACGACACCGCCAAAGACGGCGTGCTCGTCCATGCTCGAGGCGATGACGTTCGCTAGCAGCGTCGTGCCGCGAACGATACCGACCCCGGTTTCGTCACAACTTGATTCGATTCCAAGAACGAGTGGTCCGTTCACGCGGACACCTCTTTGCGCATCACGAGTGCATCAACGCCAGCCGGCTGGTAATACTGGGCTCGCGTCGCGATGACCGCGAAGCCACGCGAGGCGTACAGCGACTGAGCAACAGTGTTGTCATCACGAACCTCGAGCATTATTGCCGACGCCCCCTGGTCGACGGACCACGCGATGAGATTGTCCAACAGTTCGGCACCGACGCCGCGTCCTCGGTGCGACTCGACGACGGCGATGTTCTGAATGTCCGCGACATCGTTACCGGGAAGATACTGGGCGATCGCATATCCGGCGACCTGTCCCTCGGCGTCCGCGACCACGAAACGCGCGTAAGGGCTGTGCAGATCGTCGTCGATTTTCTCCAGCGGCCACGCGTCATCGGGAAAAAGAATCTGTTCGAGTCCGTGGATGGTCGCTAGGTCGGCCGCACTCGCCAGTCGAATCATCAACCGCTCACCCGCTTCGGTCCGCTGTTGGGAGTTGCGTCGGGGGCACGAAGGTAGAGCGGTCGCAGGCTCGACAGGTCGTCGCCGTGGTCAAGTCGATTTTGAGCTGCCGTCGCAAGAAGTGCAGCCGATATCAGTTCGGCTCTGACCTCGGGAAACGTGTCGAGGTCAACGTCGTTTGCGAGCGTTACTTCCGTCGTGAGCCGTGGACCGTCGATCGCCACACCATCGCGGTAGGTCGTCCACGCCAATTCGCGTCGACGCACATCCGACACCACCGTGCACGCGCCTCGACCAACAGCTACCGCGTCATGACTTGGAAGACCATAGATGGGGATTCCGCGACCCACCGCAAAGGCGATGCCCGCAGCGATGCCCACCCGCAGACCGGTGAACGGTCCGGGTCCAATGCCCGTCACCACGGCGGTCACCTCTGACGGGGTCACTCCGGCATCAGTCAAGACACGATCGATGAAAACTCCAATGTGTTCAGCGTGACTGCGAGTGTCCGCAGTGGCGGCCTCGGTGACGATTCCGTCGCCAACCAGCGCAACGCTCGTGCC
>WLFX01000137.1 GCA_009703545.1 Actinomycetota bacterium | reverse complement strand
GGCGTCGGTGTGATGAGTTGAGTGCACGCCAATGTGATCGATTGCGTCCTGAAGGGAGTCAACAATCTTCACCGCAAGGTCGAGCGAGAGATATTCGTGTCCCCAGTCCTCAGGCGTCGCTGGTTCGGCGTGTGGAAAAATCGCTCGTGCCGCATCATCGGCGTGGATTTTCACGTCCGAATCGACCAATCGATTCAGGATCGACGGAATCAACCGCGACGCAGCATCACGATGAACGAGCAACGTTTCGAGCGCGTTGCACACGCCGACGCGTTGGGTTTTGGCATTGTGAACGATGTCACTCGACATCTCGAGTTCCGCGCTGGCATCGAGGAAAATGTGGACGACGCCTGCTCCGGTTTCGATGACGGGAACGCTCGAGTCGTTGACAACCGCGCTGATGAGTGAAGCGCTGCCGCGCGGAACGAGAACATCAACAAAACCGCGCGCGTTCATGAGTCGGTTGGCGCCGTCTCGTCCAAACGAGTCAATCGTCTGAACCGCAGTTCGGGGCAAACCGCAGTTTTCGAGCGCAGTCCCAATGACGTCGACGAGGACCGTGTTCGAGTTTTCTGCTGCGCTCCCGCCGCGCAAAATGGCGACGTTCCCACTCTTGAGCAGGATTGCCGCGAGGTCGACCGTAACATTGGGCCGTGCTTCATAAATCGAACCAACCACGCCGAACGGCACGCGAACCTGTGTCAGGTGTAATCCGTTGGGGAGCGTGCTTCCGCCGAGAACCTCGCCGATCGGGTCGGGCAGCGAAACAATGTCGCGCACGGCGTTGGCGAGACCCACTACGCGCTCCGGGGTGAGTTCCAGCCGGTCAAGCAGGCCCTCTGCCATTCCATCCGCTCGTTCGCGGGCGACGTCGGTGGTGTTTGCGGCCACTATTCGATCGCTATTCGACACGAGAGCATCCGCAATTGCCCCGAGAGCCCGATTCTTGACCGTGGTAGAGGTTTGAGCAAGAACGATTGATGCTTCTCGCGCATTGTCAAGAATCTGCTGGAAGGCGTCGGTCATGGTTGCCAGTTTAGGTTGTGGAGGCTAGCGGGGCGAAGCCTCAAACCACGTTCCGACCGAATCTCCCGACAACGCCGGGCCGATGTTGGCGGCCGAGGTGAGGATGACGGGAACCCCCGCACTAGTTGCGTGCAGCGCCGCGGCGATTTTGGTCTCGGCTCCACCCGTGCCAACGCCCGCGGCGCCGATCGAACCGATCTCGATTCCCGACAGGTCGTCTCCGTAGGTCACCAATTCAATCTTTTCCGCGCCGGGCTCACCTGGCGGGCGAGAATACAGTGCATCGACGTCACTCAGCAAAACCAAGAGGTTTGCCCCGACGAGTTCGGCGACCAACGCGGCAAGTCGGTCGTTATCGCCGAATCGGATTTCGTGGGTCGCGACGGTGTCGTTTTCGTTGACGATGGGAAGAAACCGCAGGTCCAAAAGTTTGTCAATCGCGGCCTTTGCGTTGTCGCGCGTCGCGTCAGATTCCAGGTCTCCTGAGGTGAGCAACACTTGAGCTGCGACAATTCCGAATCGGTTGAGGCTGTCTTGGTAGCGAACCATCAGCATTGTCTGACCAACCGCCGCTGCGGCTTGTTCGGTGACGAGATCATTCGCGGGACGAGCGGACAGACCGAAGTGCGGAAGCGCCGTGGCAATGGCACCACTCGACACGAGGACGACGTCAACGTTTCGCGCGTGTGCCCCCGCCAGAGCATCGACAATGCCCTCTAATTGGTGAACGTTGTCGCCGCTGATCGACGACGATCCGACCTTGACAACGATTCGCATCGCTGCGGTCACCTCACTCCGCTTTTCCACCATCGCCCTCTTCCGACCACATTCCTGCCTCGCGTTCGCGTTCCAACTCTGCACGGGCGGCCGCTTTCGCGTCCATGCGTTCCTTGTACGACTTTCGGCGGTCGGAGGTCGTAGCCCGATCGCTCTCGTGCAGTCGAGCATCGGTCCCACGCGGGCTAACCATCATCTCGGCGGCACTCGTCATCGTTGGTTCCCAATCGAACACAAAACGGTCACCGTCTCCAATGTAGACGGTAGCCCCCGGAACCGCACCGGCCTTGTACAGGTGGTCATCGAGGTCAATCTTGGCGAGACGGTCGCTGAGATACCCGACGGCTTCCTCGTTATTGAAGTCGGTCTGCTGGACCCAGCGCTCGGGCTTGGCTCCTCGAATTCGGTATGTGACATCGTCGCCGCGGTGCTCGACCAGGACGGTGAGTTGCTTCTCGTCGACCGCGCGTGGACGAATGATGATCCGTTGGCGGGATTCCTCTGCGGCAAGTCGCTCCGCGCGGTCAGCTCCGACCATTTGACCGATTCGAAGAGTGAGATCACGAAGACCCGCGCGCGTTGCCGCCGACACGGCGAAAACCTCGAAGCCGAGCGCCTCGAAATCGGCGCGGACGAGTTCGGCCAAGTCGGCCGCTTCGGGGACGTCAATCTTATTGAGGACGATGAGCTGTGGTCGCTCGATCAGCGGAATCGAGCCGTCGGGAACGGGATAGGCGGTCAGTTCCGCGCGAATGACATTGAAATCACTCGTCGGATCGCGCGCCGGCTCGAGGGTCGCGCAGTCGATCACGTGAATGAGGACGCGGCATCGCTCGACGTGTCGAAGAAAGTCGAGCCCGAGCCCCTTGCCCTCCGAGGCACCCTCGATGAGTCCGGGGACATCCGCAATCGTGTAACGATATTGTTCGACGTCGACAACACCAAGATTCGGGTGCAGGGTCGTGAAGGGATAATCCGCGATTTTCGGTTTCGCGGCCGAAACCGACGCGATGAGAGACGATTTTCCTGCAGACGGGTAGCCGACCAGGGCAACGTCGGCGACGGTCTTGAGCTCGAGAACAATATCGCCGTCCCACCCGAGTGTGCCGAGGAGGGCGAAACCGGGTGCCTTGCGCTTGAGCGATGCAAGAGCAGAATTTCCGAGGCCGCCCTGACCGCCCGGTGCGACGACATATTCCATGTCCGGTTTGTCGAGGTCGATGAGAACCTCACCGTCGACATCCTTGACAACCGTTCCGACGGGGACGGGAAGAGTCAACGATTCGCCCTTGTGCCCACTGCGGTGGTCGCCCATGCCGAAACCGCCGTTTTCACTGGAGCGATGCGGTCGATAGTGGAAGTCGAGGAGGGTTGTTACCTGAGGATCCGACACGAGGACGATGTCGCCGCCGTTACCGCCGTTACCGCCGTCGGGACCAGCGAGAGGTTTGAACTTTTCGCGCTTGACTGACACGCAACCGTTACCGCCGTGGCCGGCTTTGAGGTGC
>WLFX01000136.1 GCA_009703545.1 Actinomycetota bacterium | reverse complement strand
CGATGGGCGGCCCTAGAGGCTTTGGCTTCTGACGACACGACCACGGCCAGTAAACCGGCCGCCAAAAAGAGGAAATAATCATGGCAGTTCCCAAGCGCAAACAGTCGCGTTCCAACACGCGCTCTCGTCGTTCGCAGTGGAAGGCTGAACTCCCCACGCTCGTCAAGACCGTTGAGAACGGCAAGACCGTCTACAGCCTCCCGCACCGCGCGAAGGTTGTCACCGATTCCGTCGGCACTGAACTCTTTATGGAGTACAAGGGCCGCAAGGTCGCCGACGTCTAAATCTTTGTGAACGACAGCGCGTCAGGACGTTAGGTTCGGACGCGCTGTTCTCATGTCCATGACCGCGCCTTCAGGATTCCGGGACCCCGCTGAACTCGCGGGGATTCTCGGGGTGTCGATTCCTCGGGAACTTCTCGAGCAGGCCCTCACCCATCGCTCTTATGCCTATGAGCACGGGGGAAGCCACTACGAGCGTCTCGAATTCCTGGGAGATGCGATTCTTCAGCAGGTCATCACCCTCGAGCTATACGAACGCTTCAGCGATTTGCCCGAGGGGGATCTGTCCAAGCGTCGTGCGGCTCTCGTCAGTACCACCGCTCTCGCCGAGGTTGCGCGGTCGATCGACCTCGGCGGTTTCCTTCGACTGGGAAACGGCGAAGTGTCGACCGGTGGCCACGACAAATCTTCGCTCCTTGCCGACGTCGTGGAATCCATCATCGGTGCAACGTATCTCAGCCTTGGTCAGGATGCCGCAACCGACATGGTTATCCGTTTGGTCGGGCCGCTCTTCGATCAGTCCGACCGTTTCGGCATTTCGATGGACCACAAGACGGCTCTGCAGGAACATTGCGACCAACACTCCATGGGCAAGCCCGTTTACGCCATCACTGCGGAAGGCCCCGATCATTCTCGTAAGTTCCATGCGACGGTCACGAGTGACGGAGTGACTCTCGGTGCGGGGAGCGGATCAAGCAAGAAAGCCGCCGAAGCCGCCGCCGCGCTGCAGGCACTCGCCGAGTTGTCGCGGTAACCGATGCCGGAACTTCCCGAGGTCGAGGTTGTTCGTCGAGGGCTTCTGACGCATCTTGTTGGTGCGCGTGTGACCGGCGTCACGATATTCGACGCGCGCGCACTCAAACGCCACCCCGGAAGCGCCGCGCATTTTGCTTCCACCTTGACGGGTGCACGGATCGAGTCGGCGATTCGCCGCGGGAAATTCGTCTGGTGTCCGCTCGATACCGGTGATGCGTTGGTTATTCACCTCGGCATGAGCGGACAGATTCGCATTGTCGACGGCGAGCCAATCCGACACGAACGAGTTCGGCTCGTTCTCGACGGCAGGCCCGCTGTCGCATTCGTCGACCAACGTCTCTTTGGATCACTCGCACTGGACTCGCTGGTTGACGGGCGGGACGGACTTCCCGCCGGACTCGGCTCGGACTCCCCATTCGTTCCGTCGTCGGTAACGCACATTGCCCGAGACATTCTCGACCCGGCGCTCGATGTCGACGCCCTCATCGCCCGATTTCGGCAGCGCACGACCGGCGTGAAGGTTGCCATGCTCAACCAAGGCCTCGTGTCCGGAATCGGGAACATTTATGCCGACGAGGCGTTGTGGGCTGCTCGGATTCATTACGCGACGCCCGCCGATCGAATCCGTCCGATTGATTATCGGCGACTGTTCGACGCTGTTCGTGACGTGATGACCACAGCGCTCGACGCCGGGGGTACATCGTTTGACGCGCTCTATGTCAATGTCAATGGTGAATCAGGGTACTTCGACGTCTCACTCAATGCCTACGGTCAAGATGGCAAGCCCTGTGCGCGATGTGACACGCTTATCGTCCGTGAACCGTGGCAGAACCGCTCGTCGCACTTTTGTCCATCCTGTCAGCGCTCAGTGCGAACTCGCCGTTAGTTTTCCGCGGAACTGTTCGCGATAATGGTGAGATGTATCTGAAGTCCCTGACCCTCAAGGGCTTCAAGTCGTTCGCTCAACCGACGACCTTCCAGTTCGAACAAGGGGTCACCGCTGTCGTCGGCCCCAACGGGTCGGGGAAGTCGAACGTCGTTGACGGACTCGCGTGGGTCATGGGCGAGCAAGGCGCCAAGACGCTGCGCGGCGGCAAAATGGACGACGTCATTTTTGCGGGAACGTCCACCCGCGGCCCGCTCGGTCGTGCCGAAGTCACGCTGACAATCGACAACTCGGACGGGGCTCTGCCGATCGAATACACCGAAGTGACGATTTCGCGAATCCTGTTCCGCAACGGTCAATCGGAATACGCCATCAACGGCGAGTCCTGCCGACTTCTCGATGTCCAGGAACTGCTGTCCGATTCGGGTTTGGGTCGCGAGATGCACGTCATCGTGGGTCAGGGTCGTCTCGATACGGTCTTGTCGGCGACACCCGAGGACCGCCGCGGTTTTATTGAGGAAGCAGCCGGAATCCTCAAGCACCGTCGCCGCAAGGAAAAGACGGTGCGGAAGCTCGACGCGATGCAGGCGAACCTCACGCGTCTCACCGATCTTTCGGGCGAAATTCGCCGTCAGCTCAAGCCCCTCGGCCAACAGGCCGACGTTGCACGAGAGGCGCAGAACATCGCCGCCGTCGTTCGTGACGCCCGTGCGCGAATTCTTGCTGACGACGTCGTGTCGCTGCGCCGCGACATCAACGATCACCAACAGACCGAGACGGAACGTCAAACCGAACGAATCGCCGTCGCCGACCAACTCGACCAGCTCTCTCTTCGGATTCGAACGCTCGAACAGGAATTGACGTCGGATGCGGTTGACGGTCACCGTCGGGTCTCGTTCGAACTCGAGCAGGTGCGAGAACGTTTCCGCAATCTCAGCCAGATTATTCGTGACCGCATCACGCTCTTATCGCAGGATATTTCTGAGTCCACTCCGATCCTTGCGATTTCGGACGAGATGGTTGAGGCCGCACGGGTTGAGGTTGCCGCACTCGAGTTGCAGGTGACGGAGATGGAAGCCAAGGTCGGAGCCGCTGCCGCGGCGACGGCGACTGCCGCTGCGAATCTCGATGCTATTGACCACGAGATCGCCGAGCAGGGAGTGCTTATTACTCAGCACGATCTCGACCGAGCGTCGCTCGAGGGTCGCGTCGACCTTGCGCGTTCCCGTGTCGTGAGCGCTCAGGGTGAATTGTTGCGGAGCGAGAGCGCACGCGAGGCTGCCGTGATGCGCCAGGCCGAGGCCGAGTCGGCGCTGTCCGAAATCGACGACGCTCCTGGCGGAACGAACACGGAACTCGAAGCCGCGGTCACGACGGCAGATGCGCGGGTTCTCGAGTTGCAATCGACGGT
>WLFX01000135.1 GCA_009703545.1 Actinomycetota bacterium | reverse complement strand
GTGACAAACGCCATTTCGGGCATCGTTGTCGTGGGGGCAATCGCCCAACTCGCATCGCCCAATGTCGTCGTTCAGGTTATAGCCGCGGTCGGCGTACTTCTCGCATCAATCAATATCTTCGGTGGATTTGCCGTAACGCGTCGAATGCTCAAGATGTTTAGCAAAGGTGGAACCGCGTGAACATTGACATGCTGACTACCGCTGTCTATATCGTTGCAGCGCTCATGTTTATTTTGAGCCTCGCCGGATTGAGCAAGCACGAGACGTCCCGATCGGGTCTCACCTTCGGAATCGTGGGAATGGCACTCGCTCTTACCGCCACGATCGCCTCGCTCGCGCTCAACTCGTTGGGCTCCCCACAATCGATGCTCGGGTTGTCCCTCCTCGTCGTCGTTGTTCTCATCGGCGCCGGAATTGGTCTTTGGCGCGCGCGCGTCGTTGCGATGACGGGTATGCCTGAGCTAATCGCTCTCCTTCACAGCTTCGTCGGACTGGCCGCCGTGCTCGTTGGTTGGAACGGTGCGCTCGATTCGCACGATGTCCCCGCCGATTTCATCGGGATTCATCATGGCGAGGTGTTCATCGGTGTGTTTATCGGTGCCGTCACGTTTACCGGTTCGATCGTCGCATTCCTGAAGCTCTCTGCACGTATCCCCAGCAGCCCGTTGATGCTTCCGGGCAAAAACGTGCTCAATGTTGGCGCTCTGCTCGGATTTGTCGGCCTCACGGTCTGGTACATCGTCACTCCCGACATCTGGTTGCTCGTCGCCGTCACGGTGCTCGCGCTCCTGCTCGGTTGGCACCTCGTTGCGTCCATCGGAGGCGGAGACATGCCCGTTGTTGTGTCGATGCTCAACAGCTACTCGGGTTGGGCTGCCGCCGCTGCAGGGTTCCTTCTCAACAACGACCTTCTCATCGTCACGGGTGCGCTGGTTGGATCCTCGGGTGCGTACCTGTCGTACATCATGTGCAAGGCCATGAACCGTTCGTTCATTTCCGTGATTGCGGGAGGCTTCGGGATTCCCAAGCCCGCGGCCGCTGGTGAGGAAGAGGAAGGCGAAATTCACGAGACCGATGCCGCGTCCGTTGCCGAGTTGCTCAAGGCCGCCGACACGGTCATCATCACTCCCGGTTACGGAATGGCAGTCGCGCAAGCGCAATACCCCGTCGCTGAGCTCACTCAACGATTGATTGCCAAGGGCATTACGGTGCGGTTCGGTATCCACCCTGTCGCTGGTCGACTCCCCGGGCACATGAATGTGCTTCTCGCCGAGGCGAAGGTGCCTTACGACATCGTTCTCGAAATGGACGAAGTGAACGATGACTTCGCCAGCACCGCGGTGGTTCTCGTCATCGGAGCGAACGACACGGTCAACCCCGCCGCAGCCGAAGATCCGGGCAGCCCCATCGCGGGAATGCCTGTGCTCCACGTCTGGGAAGCAAGCACGGTCGTCGTGTTCAAGCGGTCAATGAGTTCCGGTTACGCGGGGGTTCAAAACCCTCTCTTCTTCCGCGACAACGCCTTGATGCTGTTCGGCGACGCAAAGGACCGCGTCGAAGACATCATCAAGGCGCTGTAGTACCGCGAATTTAGCCGTTCGTCACAAACACGTTTCGTTGCACGGTGGTCAGTGCCGTGTTCGCTGTGATGATCGATGCCAGCGAGGTTCGTTTGATTGCCGCGACATCCGGTCGACTCATCCACGCCTCGAAATAGAGCCTGTCTCCGCTTCGAAGGCGCGAGAACTGATCGACAATCACTCTTGTGAACAGTTGACCGAGAGAGCCACCGGCTACGTGATCTTCCGCTAGTCCACCAACCCACGCATCAACACTGTTGACATCTCCGTAGGTGGCTTCCAGTTGTGATGCTAACGCCGCATTCGACGTGATCTGGTCGAATCGGGTGACCTTGGGAAGACCGTAGGCTGCTCGCATGGTGTTGTAATCGGCGAGACCGTGGTCTCGCCCACGCTGAATGTTGAGCGCAGCCAAATCGAGACCGCCGGCTCCGGGAGGGCCGAACAGGAAGTTCCGAACCCCGTCGTTGAGGTAGGTGTCTACTTCTTGCGCCTTCCCCGAGATCTCTGCCTTGATGAACACATCAATGTCCCCTTCGTGATTGGGCAATGATGGGTCAAACACCGTTGGATTGAAGAACGACGTCGCCAATTCCAGTGCACCGCCGTCGATTTCAGTGCCGTCGTTGTTGAGTCGACCCACTTCATCGTCAAGCATGCTGTGACCGAAGCGATAGGCCGCGGTCGAGAACTCGTTAGAGATCGACGGGTTCACCTTCGGCGAATACCCCCGGTACGCGGGCATGGCGGTCGGCCCGAGCAAAGTGGGCAGGTATTCGTTGTACGCAATCCACTGCATCTCGGCGATGACCATCTGACGGGCCTTCTGGTAAATCTCCTCGTCGGTCAGACGAGGGTTTCTCGCCGCGATTTGGCCCGCGATGCGATTGTGTTCCCGCACGAACAAGGTCTGGAGAGAGATGATGCCGGGATTCTCGTTGGCCCGCACATCCCCTGCTAAGAACAGATTCTCGTCAGGCACTTGGTGGGCGTCGTTGTCGTTTTCGAGCAGGAGGCTATTGAACGGCAACAAGTTGCCAGCGCTCGTCTTCATCATCCCGCCCGACATTGTTCGAAGAGCACTTGCACGTTCGCGGTCTGAGCCATAGACCTGTGATCCGTCGATGAATGCGGTCACCCAGTTGTTCTGCTGTCGGGGGTTAGCAATCGCGGTCCCCGAACCGGTCACGAACGTCGACCGAGTGAACGGAATGGTCGTGGTTCCCGTTGACGCGGGGTCAAATTGCGGGTCACCCGTCGGAACAGCGATGGGCTGGAGGTCGCCAGTTCCCGAAATCGTGCGTGTGATGTCGTGGTCGAGAAATTGACCAAACACGTAAACCATGTCGGTCAAGTTACGATCGTTGACGATGCTCTGGGTCTGGTCGCTGATTGCGTTCGAAACGACGCGCGCACTTGGGCGATCTGCTCCCGACATTGTCGAGATTCCATCTGCGTACCTCTGGGGTGCGATTCGAATAAAGCCGCGAGAAACAGAGCCCCACTCAGGGTTGGCGAAATTGTTGCCCTCGCCGCTGAATGAATATTGAGGCGCAGCTACTCCGGGGCGCGGCTGATTGTTCGGTGCCTCGGGGCGGTGCTGAATGTTTGGTGCTTTCGCGGCGACAGCCGGAGTCGATCCGACAACAATCGAAACCAGGGTCAAGGTGGTCGTCAACGCCGACGCAAGAATTGCGGTGGCGGTTTGGGAGCGATGCATGAGAACTCATTTCGTCGGGTTGGCTGTCGGCGGAATGT
>WLFX01000134.1 GCA_009703545.1 Actinomycetota bacterium | reverse complement strand
GTGCTCGACACCCCAGAGTGCCGACGTGAATACACTGCTTCGCTGTCGACGCTGGTCGACACGAGGAGCGTCGAGTCGGCGGAAGCCGGAACTTCAATCGAGACACCCTCGGTAACTGCGTCAGGAATAGACGCGGCATCATCGACCTCAGGGATGGGCGAAGGCTTTGCCGCTGCCGATCGAGCCGACGACGAGGTTCGCTTACGTTCAACCACACTGACTCCTTAGATGTTTTAGTCCGTGGAGTTTCATTCTAACCGACAAGCACGACACCCTGGGTGGCGTGACCACTTCTGTCGGCGCGTAGAAAAGAAGCGACCGAGAATGGTTGAACTGAGGACTTGACGGCTAAGGTTGAGTTCGTGCAGGTTGTGAGCGTAAGTTCCCTCAAAGGTGGAGTCGGGAAGACCACTGTGACTCTCGGGCTTGCGTCAGCCGCGTTTGCCAAAGGACTTCGCACTCTGGTCATCGACATGGATCCCCAGTCCGACGTTTCTGCCGCCCTCGCGTCACGATCCAGCCACGGTTACTCTGTTGATTCGGTCCTCAACAACACCAGTTCCTCGGTCGTTCGGCAGGCTGTCGTCCCCAGTTCATGGACTGGACCCAATGACGTGCCCGTCCACATCATGATGGGTTCCCCATCGGTCTCGGCACACGACAAACCAACACCGACGAAACAAGAACTGTGGAAACTTGAAGAGGCCCTCGCAACAATCGAATCGCAATACGACCTGGTTCTCATCGATTGCCCGCCGTCATTTAATGGCCTGACGCAGACGGCGTGGACAGCCGCCGATTCCGTGGTGATCATTGCCGAGCCGGGACTGTTCTCGGTCACTGCCGTTCATCGCACCCTTCTTGCTCTCCAAGCAATGCGACTGAAAATGTCTCCGCGACTTCGCACGGCTGGTGTCATCATTAACCGATTTCGGCCGGACAGCCCCGAACACTTGTTTCGGCTCGAGGAAATGAAGCAGTTGTTTGGTGATCACATTCTCGAACCAATTCTTGACGAGACGCTGACACTTCAGCAATCAACCGGTGCAGCAGTTCCTATCCATCGCTGGCCAGGCGAAACCGCCCAGACGATTGCCCGCTACTTTGATCGCCTTCTTAAGAAGGTGCTTGTCGAAGAACGCGTCTAGTTTTTTATTAGGATGCGCGAGACGCGCGCTTAGCGGCGAGATCATCGATCGAGTCACTCGCTCGAACCGCGTCGATAGTGATGAGTGTGGTTTCAACCTCACGAAGAACAGCTCCAACAGCAATGCCAAAGACGCCTTGCCCACGATTGACGAGATCGATGACTTCGTCACTCGACGTGCACAGATAAACCGAGGCTCCGTCGCTCATCAGGGTTGTGCCGGCCAGATCTTCGATGCCTTCGGCGTGAAGTTGGTCAACTGCGATACGAATCTGCTGGAGAGAGATTCCGGTTTCCAGCAGGCGCTTGACAAGTTTGAGAACCAGGATGTCGCGGAAAGAATACAAGCGCTGCGAGCCTGAGCCCTGAGCGGGTTGGACGGTTGGGGCGACAAGCTCTGTGCGTGCCCAATAGTCGAGTTGGCGGTAGGTGATGCCGGCGGCCGTTGCGGCCGTCGCTCCGCGGTATCCCTCAGCCGAATCGCCGTGAGATTGCGTGAGTTCACTCATGTTGAACCAACCTTCACCTTGTTATTGAACGTTAACGAATCCCACTGTATCCATGGACCGACAACCCCAAGCACCGATCTGCGCTTTCGGCGTGTCGCGATTATCCGATGAGATCGTCGATTGACCTCATCATGACCGCGATACGTACTTGTTCCAAATTGTGTGCAAGGTCTCGAGCAACATCCGCGGCCTTTTGTTTGCTCACTCTACTCGCACCTTTCACAATCGGAAGGACCGCGCTGTGAACGATATCGGCGTCCTTTTCAGCCTGCATACGGAGCCCGCGAAGATGCCGAGGTCCGATACCGGCTTTCTGAAGTTCAACAAGCGCTTTCAGTGTCTTGAGGGAATCATCGGTGTAAATCTCGGCTGCCGGTATGAGGCCCATCGAAATTGCATCATCGAGGAGGCTCTTGGTCGCTTCCGCGGACTTCAACATTTCCGAGCGGGTAAAACGAACCTCAAGTGACAAAATCGAATCTACCGAGACCGTCGAACCGCCGGGAAGTGTCGGTGACTTGCCGGCATCGATGTCGGCAAGAATCAGTTCGATTTGCTTGAGTGGCAGGAAGTAATCCCGCTGCAGACCGAGAATTACTCGGAGGCGCTCGACATCCGCGTGACGATAAGAGCGATATCCGCTCGCGAGACGCTCGGGGCTTACCAGGTTGCTGTCGCCAAGAAACCGGATTTTCGAACTCGTCAGGTCAGGAAATTGGATCCGCAGCTGTTGGAGCACCTGACCGATTGTCAAACCAGATGGGGTATCACCGAGGCGTTGAGCGGACATCGGCTATGCGCTAACTGAAAGGTCGTGGCGTGAAGGGTAAAACGTCATGCGGTATTTGCCAATTTGGATTTCGGAACCATCCTGCAACGGTCCCCCTGAAGTACGGGCACCCTCGAGGTATGTTCCGTTCAACGAATCAAGGTCGCGAATCGAGAAAACTTTTCCATCCCGCGTAATCTCCGCGTGACGACGGGACACCGTGACGTCATCGAGGAATATGTCGGCGTCGGGGTGACGGCCAGCGACGGTGATATCGGTGTCTAGCAAGAACCGTGCCCCGACCGTGGGTCCACGCCGAACAATCAACAGCGCACTTCCCGCCGGGAGTGCGGTAATCGCAGCGAGTTCATCCGCCGTAGCGGTGTCTTCGAGAGCGGCGAGGCGTGATGCAAAGTCCTGACCGAGGTGTTCGGTACTGTTCCGAATGTCGTCGTTGTCACTCATCTCGCCTCCTTCGACCCCAACTCTACTAGACCGAGGAATTGGAGGAAACCCCAGGAACAGTTCTCCGAAGCACTCCGAGATACCCGAATCCCGCAACCCAGTAAATTCCAGCGCCGATGGCACCGAGCAACCATCCAATCAACTCGAGTGGAACCGGTGCATCGGTCCATACTGTCCCGAGAACGACGATGGGGAACGCGATGAAGAGAACGAATGTTGCCGTCTTGCCGACGAATGTGACCCGAGGAAAATCAGCGATTCGAAGACGCCGATACAGCACGACGGACAGCAACATGATGTCGCGGGCAAGAATAACGGCGAGCAAAGGCAGTGGAATAAGACCTCTCACGGCCAACCCGATCACGCTGGCGGCGATGAAAAGTCGGTCCGACAAAGGATCGAGATACATTCCAAGGCGCGTGACCTGATCGAAGTTTCTCGCAATCATCCCGTCGATGAAGTCACTTGTTGTGGCGATGATGAGGACGGT
>WLFX01000133.1 GCA_009703545.1 Actinomycetota bacterium | reverse complement strand
TCGAAGTACGCCGGGTCGCCGTAGTGACGAGCCCAGCCAGTGTGAACGAGGACGATATCGCCAGCGCGAGCGGACTCGACTTCCGATCGAACGGAATCGAGAGTGATGCGCTCGCGAGCCTGGACGCCGTCGCAATGAAGGATGACGCCCCGACCGACGAATCGATCCAGCGGAATCTCATCGATTTTTGCGGTGTCATCGTCGAAGTGGAATGGCGCGTCGACGTGTGTTCCACTTTGGCTACCTATCTGAATCGATACGAGGTTGAACCCGTCCTCGGCAATCGTCGCGTGTTGAGCGATGTGAGGAACGGGGTCACCGGGATAGACCACGGTCTCGGCGGTGATTTCTCGGGAAAGGTCTACGACACGAACTATCTCCATGAGAAAAAACTATTGCCTGTGGGTCAAGAAAGGAATAGCATGGCGTCACATTGTTTTGCCAACATTTAGAGAGGACAACAATGAGCAACGTTGCTCAGAACCCCAAACCGAAAATCACCGAGGTTGAAGGCTTCGGTATTGACACCATTCCCGACGCCGACCGCACGTCGACGCCGCGAGATCTTTTCCGTATTCAATTCGGTGGTGCGAACACGTTCGCAACCGTTCTGCTCGGAACCTTCCCCATCTTCTTCGGGCTTTCCTTCTGGGAGGGCGTCGGTGCCGCCGTGCTCGGTGTACTCGTCGGAACACTCTTCCTCATGCCGATGGGACTCTTCGGACCGCGTACGGGAACCAACAACGCGGTTGCATCCGGAGCGCACCTTGGTGTCACCGGTCGAATCGCTGGCTCGTTCCTGTCGCTCCTCACCGCAATCGCGTTCTACTCGATCTCGGTGTGGGTCGGCGGTGACGCCCTCGTCGGCGCGTTCGTCCGCTTGTTCGGCGCAGAAGACTCCCAGATGCTCCGCATCGGGCTGTACTCGCTCATTGGACTCATCGTCATCGTCGTGGTTGTGTACGGCTACCAGTTCATGTTGCTCATCAACCGCATCGCGGTGTGGGCCAACACTGTTCTGATGTTGCTCGCCATCGTTGCGTTTGCCAGTGTGTTCGACCCCGCATACGCCGGTTCGGGTGAATATCTGCTCGGTGGTTTCTGGCCGACCTTCATTCTGTCCGCACTGATCGTCATGTCGAACCCGATCTCGTTCGGCGCTTTCCTCGGTGACTGGTCGCGATACATCCCCAACGGCACCTCGAACGGCAAGCTCGCGCTCGCGACGTTCGGAGCCCAGGCGATGACCCTGATTCCGTTCATCTTCGGTGTTGCCACGGCAACTTTGGTAACCGGCGGAGACTACGTCGTCGGATTGATCGGTGCCGCACCCGAGTGGTACGCCTATCTCATCATCATCGTGGCGTTTGTCGGCGGTCTGTCTACGGGAAGCACGTCGCTCTACGGAACCGGACTCGACTTCTCGTCTGTGTTCCCCAAGCTCTCTCGTGTTCAGGCGACCATCGCCATCGGAACCGTTGCCTTTGCTTTCATCGTGGTCGGGCGTCTGTACTTCGACCTGCTCGGAGCAGTCAACGGATTCGTCGGTGCAATCGTGGTGACCACCACTCCGTGGATGATCATCATGACAATCGGGTTCTGGAACCGTCGCGGCTGGTACAGCAACGAAGATCTTCAGGTCTTCAACCGCGGCAAAAAGGGCGGCCGTTACTGGTACAGCAACGGAATCAACTGGCGCGCCATGGTCGCGTGGGTCGTCTCGGCAGTTCTCGGACTGCAGTTCGCGTACTACCCGCCGATTATTGAAGGACAGTGGAATGCGGTTGCTGGCGGAGTTGACCTCAGCCTCATCGTCGCCATTGTCTCTGCGGCCGTGTTGTATGTCGGTGCATTAGTCCTCTTCCCCGAACCCGACTACGTGTTCGGTCCGAAGGGACCACGTATCGGTCGATCGGTTAAATCCACAATTCCGCCAGTCCGTTAGAACGCTGCAATGACTGGTCCCGTCCCCCGCGATAACGCGGGAAACAAGGTCGGACAGGTCGATGCGACGGTGGTGCCCCGGTTCGCCGGGGCACCTACCTTTGCTCGGCTTCCCCGCCGCGATGAAGTAGCCCGAGCCGATATTGCGGTGGTGGGAATCCCGTTTGACGCGGGCGTGAGCTATCGTCCCGGCGCTCGTTTCGGGCCGAATCACATTCGAGAATCCTCGCGCTTGTTGCGGCCGTACAACCCCGCCCAGGACGCGATGCCGTTTGCGCTCGCCCAAGTGGTCGACGCAGGCGATCTCGGGGTTAACCCCTTTGACATCGCCCAGGCGATTGGTCAGATCGAAGCGGGCATGGATGAACTCACCGCTGACGGCACGAAGGTTGTCACACTCGGCGGCGACCACACCATTGCTTACCCCATTCTCAAATCGCTGCACAAAAAGCACGGGCCGATTGCGGTCATCCACTTTGACGCGCACCTCGACACGTGGGACACCTATTTCGGCGCACCCCTGACCCACGGGACGCCGTTTAGACGAGCGAGCGAGGATGGCTTCCTCGACCTGACGGGTTGTCTGCACGTCGGAATTCGCGGTCCCTTGTATTCCGACACCGACCTGTCCGACGACACCGCATTAGGTTTCCAGGTATTGCGCGCCACGGACGCGGACGACCTTGGAATCGACGAAATGATTGTGCAAATGCTTGCTCGGGTCGGAGACCGACCGGTCTATGTCTCGATTGACGTCGACGTCATGGACCCAGCGTTCACTCCAGGAACGGGTACACCAGAAGCTGGCGGGTTGTCGAGCCGCGAAATGCTGCGATTGATTCGCGGTCTCGATGGCGTCAATCTCGTCGGCGCAGACATCGTCGAGGTAGCGCCGGCTTATGACCACGCCGAGATCACCGGTATCGCCGCTGCGCACCTCGCCTATGAACTGATTACGGTTCTCGCCCGGAGAATCGCATGAGCGCGGTTGACGAGATTCTTACCGCAGCGGCAAAGATCGTTGACGACTTTGGGAATCACCGAACGACCGACTACTTCTCGGGATTCGCGGACGATGCGACCTTTATCTTCTACACGCACACCCAACGGCTCAACTCGCGTGGCGAGTACCAGAATTTGTGGGCATCATGGGAAAAGGACGATGGATTTCGTGTTCACGGTTGCCGATCGCGTGACCAGCGGGTGCAGATTCTCGGTGAATCTGCTGCGGTTTTCACCCACTACGTCGAGAGTGATATTGAATTTGGTGGGGAGGTTTCGACCATCACGGAACGCGAAACAATCGTATTCGAACGCCGGATCGACGCCTGGGTCGCCGTTCACGAGCACCTTTCGCCCGAAAACGCGGAGTAATTGCGTTTGTTACGCCGTTGACGTAACACAAATACGGCGAATGAGTCGCTGTTTGTAGTCTCGAGACACGACCTCACTCACCAGGAGACTTTCAT
>WLFX01000132.1 GCA_009703545.1 Actinomycetota bacterium | reverse complement strand
GTGAAGCACGAGACGTATGTGAGTAGTTTAACGAGTCGGACGCATCTCTGCCACGAGATTACTTCGCGACGCCGGGACGGGTCATCGACAGGAGGTCGAGTGCGGCGTCAAGTTGTTCGAGCGTGATTTCGCCTCGCTCGACATAACCCAGGTCGATGACGGCGTCGCGCACGGTGAGTCCGGCCTTGACCGAGTGCTTGGCAATCTTTGCGGCCGCTTCGTAGCCGATGATGCGGTTCAACGGCGTGACGATGCTGGGAGACATCCCGGCAAGAGCGGCAGCGCGCTCGACATTCGCTTCGAGCCCATCGACCGTCTTGTCGGCGAGCACGCGGCTCGAGTTGGCGAGTAGTCGAATCGATTCGAGAAGGGATGTTCCCATAACGGGGATTGCGACGTTGAGTTCGAACGCACCGGAAGCCCCGGCCCAGGCGATAGTTGCGTCATTTCCAATCACCTTGGCGCACACCATGAGAACCGCTTCGGGGATGACCGGGTTCACCTTGCCCGGCATGATGGACGATCCAGGCTGCAGGTCGGGGATGTGGATTTCGGCAATTCCCGTGTTCGGGCCCGATCCCATCCAGCGGATATCGTTACAGATTTTGGTCAGTGACACGGCGATAACACGAAGTGCTCCAGATGCTTCGACGAGTCCATCGCGCGCTCCTTGCGCTTCGAAGTGGTCTTTCGCTTCGGTGATAGGGAGCTTGGTCGACGAGGCGAGTTCGGCGATCACGGCCGCCGAGAAACCGGCCGGCGTGTTGATTCCCGTCCCGACGGCGGTGCCGCCGAGAGGAACCTCAGCGACTCGGACGATGGTCGATTGGATTCGCTCGATTCCGAGGCGAATCTGGCGGGCATATCCGCCGAATTCCTGTCCGAGCGTGACGGGTGTCGCGTCCATGAGGTGCGTGCGGCCGGGCTTCACCATCGTCGCCCACGCCTTGGCTTTCTTCTCGAGGGCGGTCGCGAGGTGGTTGAGGGCGGGAATTGCGTCGCCGAGAAGCGCCGCGGTAACCGCGAGATGGACCGAGGTAGGGAATACGTCGTTTGACGACTGTGACGCGTTGACATGGTCATTCGGGTGAACCGTGTCCCCACGTTTGGTCGTAGCGAGGTTTCCGAGTACCTCGTTGATGTTCATGTTGGATGACGTGCCTGAGCCGGTCTGATACGTGTCGACGGGGAAATGATCGTGGTGCTTTCCGGAAATAATTTCGTCAGCCGAGGAGACGATGGCGTCACGGATGTCGGCCGCGATAATGCCCAACTTTTCGTTGACGATGGCGGCCGCACGCTTAATCTGCGCGAGAGCAACTATCTGCGCCGGCTCGAGCCCGCTTCCTGAGATGGGGAAATTCTCAACCGCCCGCTGGGTCTGTGCGCTGTAGAGCGCGTCGACGGGGACGCGAACTTCGCCCATAGTGTCGTGTTCGATTCGGAATTCGCTCACGGTGACTCCTTCAGTGTTTAGTCGATGTCGCCAAAGATGATGGAGGGGATTACGTGACCCTCGCGCAGGTTGTATGTCGCACCGACGATACCGAGGCTACCGTTTGCGACGGCATCCCCCACAAGTTCGCTGTGCGACAGAAGTTCAGCAATCGTGTCACGCAGGTGTTCCTCGCCGACGTCGTCGATAAAAATCTCGTTGATGTCACTGGTCGCATTGGCCAGGAGTACGCGGTCGATCGCCGGTTGAATGGCATCGGTAATCGACCGAATGTTGACGGGCAACGGGGTCGAATCCGGCTTGCGAGAATCAATCGCGGCACGAACAGCCCCACAATCATCGTGGGCAAGAACGAGGATAAGGCTCACCCCGAGTGCACTGACCGCGTGTTCGAGGGATCCGATGACGGATTGAGAAATGGTTTGGCCCGCATTTCGAACGACAAATAGGTCACCCAATCCAAGGTCGAAAATTATTTCAGCGGATAGTCGCGAATCGGCGCATCCGAACAAGGCTGCGAAGGGGCGCTGTCCGTCGGCAAGAGCATCTCGGTGGTCGACGTCTTGTCGAGGATGCGCGAGCGTTCCGTTGATGAAGCGACCATTACCGGCCAGGAGTTGTTGCCACGCTTCGCGGGGGGTTCCGGGTCGTTGTGCAGACATCGTCATCCCTTCCCTGTTCCCTGAACTTTCACGGACTCGAGTGCGAGGGACGCGACGAGTTCGAATTCGCTCTCGTCGGCCGTCCCCGACACGATCAGAATACCGCCCTGAGGAAGGGTGATTTCGTAAACATTTCGATAATTCCCTGGACTTTCGAGCGCCGACCGGTCGTACCGCGTCCAGGTCAAATTATTGATGACGACGGGCGACGCGCTGACATCGTCAAGTACCTCGGCGACCTCGGGCGAGACCCCGTTCGTGAACTGATGAATCGCGACATAACCGTTCGTCGGGGTGATCAATCCGATGTACCACTCCGGGTTTTGACCGGGGCTGTAATCCGCCCGATTCGCCCACCAATCTCCGTCTGATTCCGCGAACACCGGGTCAACAAGAAGGACAGGATTGGGAGTGTCGTTGTGTACGACGTGCCAATCGATTTCCGCGCGCGAGGTCGGATCGGGTCGAATCGAAATCAATACGACGACAAGCACACTCCCTAGTGAGCCGAGCAGTGCCCCGATGAGCGTGAATATGTTCTGCCGATTGCGGCGTTCTTGTGCGGAACTCACTCCGCGGGCTTCCGAGCGGCGTCAAGCCGCTGACGCGCGCCGGCGAGCCATTCTTCGCACCGCTTGGCGAGTGCCTCGCCGCGTTCCCAGAGTGCGACCGATTCGTCGAGCGACGCGGTTCCCTTTTCGAGCGAATCCACGATTGCGACTAGTTCGTCGCGGGCTTGTTCGTAGGTGAGGGTCGCCACCTCGGGAAGTTTGTCAGCCATGGTTCAACGTTACCTTTCGTTAGTTCACGGTCGTCGCGATGTCGCCGTCGGCGACTCTCAGTGTGAGGGGGTCGCCTGTCGACACAGATGTCGTGGAGGTGACGACGACGCCCGCCGCATTTCGCACGATCGCGTAGCCGCGGTCAAGGGTTTTCTGGGGTGACAGTGTTCGCAGTTTGCCGATAATCCCGTGCAGACGGTCGGTCGTCTGGTGGACGAGGGAGTCCACGAACGTCGACCCGCGATAGGCAAGATTGGCGAGGTCGTTTTCGTGGCGCTCGAGGTACGCAAGGGGGCTCGCCATGACTGGGCGCGACGCCAACTGCCGAATTCGATCGATCTGATTGGTAATGGCCGTCGTCACAATCTGTCGACCTCGGGCTCGAAGTTGGTCGATTTCGGCGAGGTCCGCCGCGACATCGGGAACAACCCGTTTGGCGGCGTCGGTGGGGGTCGACGCCCGCAGGTCGGCGACCTCGTCGAGCAGCGGGCGGTCGTTCTCGTGACCAATCGCG
>WLFX01000131.1 GCA_009703545.1 Actinomycetota bacterium | reverse complement strand
GTACGGCCAGATGACGGCCGGGTCATGGATCTACATCGGTACACAGGGAATCCTGCAGGGAACCTACGAAACGTTCGGAGCGGTCGCTCGCGAGAAATTCAACGGAACCCTCGCCGGCACGCTGACCCTCACGGGCGGATGCGGTGGAATGGGTGGCGCTCAGCCTCTTGCTGTCACCATGAACGACGGCGCCGTTCTCATTGTCGATGTCGACGCCGAACGTCTGCAGCGTCGCGTCGACCACGGGTATCTCGATGAAATGACCGACGACATCGATGTCGCTATCGAACGAGCGCTCGACGCGAAAGAGAAGCGAATTCCACGTTCGGTTGGCTTGGTCGGCAACGCGGCGACCGTGTTCCCCGAGATGCTCAGGCGTGACGTCGCAATTGACATCGTCACCGACCAGACGAGCGCTCACGACCCGCTGTCCTATCTCCCCGAGGGTGAAACGGTCGCGGACTGGCTCATCGACGCGGCGAAAGACCCGGAGGGCTTCACCGACCGCTCCCGTGCGGCCATGGCCAAGCAGGTCAAAGCGATGGTCGAGTTCCAAGACAAAGGTGCCGTCGTGTTCGACTACGGCAACTCGATCCGGCGCGAGGCGGAACTGGGCGGTTACGACCGCGCTTTCGACTTCCCCGGTTTCGTCCCCGCCTACATCCGCCCCCTCTTCGCCGAAGGCAAGGGACCGTTCCGCTGGGTTGCGCTTTCGGGCGACCCGGCCGACATCGCCGCGACCGACAAGGCGATTCTCGAATTGTTCCCCGACGACGAACACTTGAAGCGCTGGATCACAAAGGCCAGCGAAAAGGTTCACTTCGAGGGACTCCCCGCCCGCATCTGCTGGCTCGGATACAAGGAACGGCACCTGGCTGGTTTGCGTTTCAATGACATGGTCAAGAATGGCGAAGTGAGTGCACCCATCGTCATCGGGCGCGACCACCTCGATTCCGGTTCCGTCGCGTCCCCGTATCGTGAAACCGAAGCGATGCTCGACGGCAGTGATGCGATCGCTGACTGGCCATTGTTGAATGCACTGCTCAACACCGCGAGCGGCGCGACCTGGGTTTCCCTCCACCACGGCGGAGGAGTCGGCATCGGCCGCTCGATTCATAGTGGGCAGGTGCTCGTTGTTGACGGCACCGATCTCGCCGCCGAAAAGGTATCGCGGGTGTTAGTTAACGATCCAGGTTCGGGCGTCATGCGTCACGTTGATGCTGGATACGAACGAGCCGCCGACGTCGCTCGCGAACGTGGCCTTCGCGTTCCGATGTGGGAGATATGAGTAGCCTGACGTCATGACCACTCTGCTGCGCAACATCGGGGAACTCGTCACGAACGACCCGACGCGGGGTGACCGTTACGGAATCCTCAACGGTGCGGCCATCGAGTGGGTGGACGGGATTGTCACCTGGGTTGGTCTGGATACCGAGGCCGGATCACGCGTGAACGCCAGCACCGAAGTCCTCGATGCTGAAGGGCGAGCAGTAATCCCCGGCTTCGTTGATTCCCACACTCACCTCGCGTTCGCGGGCGAACGCTCGCTGGAGTTTGCGGCTCGAATGGCCGGCGAGTCGTACAGTGCCGGCGGAATCACCACGACCGTTGCCACAACGCGCGCGGCGAGTGATGACGAACTGCGCGAACTCCTTCGTGGACGAGTCGCCGAAATGCGCGCCCAGGGAACGACGACCGTCGAAATCAAAACCGGTTACGGACTCACCGTCGAGCACGAAGTTCGACTGGCAAGGATCGCGCGGGAATTCACCGACCACGTCACATTCCTTGGTGCGCACGTCGTCCCGGCGGAATATCTCGGTCAAACCTCCGACTATGTCAATCTGGTTTGTGGCGAGATGCTTGATGCCGTCGCCCCGTTTGTCACCGCAATCGATGTGTTTTGCGAGGATGGCGCGTTCTCTGTTGACCAGTCACAACGAATCCTCAGCGCGGGGAAAGAACGCGGATTGCTCACGCATATTCATGCCGCCCAGCTCGGCCAATCCGAATCGGTGCGGATGGCCGTCACACACGATGTCGCGAGTGTCGACCATGGCACTTTCCTTTTGGACTCAGACATTGATGCCCTGGCGAAATCGGACACAGTCCTGACGCTGTTGCCCGGCTCCGATTTTTCGACGCGCCAGCCATACCCCGACGCCCGCAGGCTCGTGGACGCCGGAGTCACTGTCGCGCTCGCAACGAATTGCAACCCAGGCTCGTCGTACACGTCGTCGATGGCGTTCTGCATCGCAATCGCTGTTCGAGACATGGGCATGACACCCACTGAAGCGCTGTGGTCGGCCACCGCGGGCGGAGCACAATCGCTGGGTGTCACCACGGTGGGAAATTTAGCAGTGGGATCACTCGCACACGTTGTCGAATTGGACGCACCAAACCACATCCACCTTGCATATCGCCCGGGCGTGAACCTAGTTCGTCGAGTCTGGGGTTAGCGCACAGCGAGTCCCGCGAGGGCTTCCAGGACACACAGCGCAGTGAGTCGAATCGTGCGACCGTCCACGGTGTCGGCACCGGCGTCAACTTCGGCGAGGTCGATTGTCGAGACTCTGTCATCGCGCGCGAACCCACGGGCAAATTGGCGCATCTCGTAGGCGCTGAGCCCACCGGGTATGGACGCAGGGCAGGCCGGAGCCACGGAGCGGTCACAAGCATCGATGTCCAAATCGACGTGAATGGGTCCACCGTCGGCACCAGCAATTGCGAGGGCCTCGTGAACGACCGCATCGACACCTCGACGGGCGACGTCGTCACGGGTGATCACGGTGACTCCCCAATCGCGAACCCGGCGAAGGTATTCGGTCGAGTTGGCGAAATCCGCAATCGCGATCTGGACAACTCGAGAGGGGTCGACTCCAAAATCTTCGATGAGCCGGCGCACGGGCGATCCGTTGCTCACCCCGTCGCGCACGTCAAGATGGGCGTCGACGGTGATGAGTCCGGCCGTCGCAATCTGGTCGCCCCGGGCGGCGACTGCGACCGGCACCGTAAGGGCATTGTCGCCACCAACCGCCACCAAAAGTCGCGAGCGGGACACGGCCTCGCTTATCGCGCGAATCGCGCCCGCCTCGTCGCCGTCGGGGTCTTCCACGTCACCGAAATCGTGGCGGACGAGTCGCGCGCCGGTCTGAACATCATCCCCAGACTGAAACGCCTCGGAATACCGCGGCAAAACTTCGCGAACTGCGGCTGGCGTTAGGTTAGTCGAGCCGGGAGTGATGGACGTCGAAAAGGTCGGAACTCCGATAATCCCAAAGTCAACATCCCCCTCGGGCGCACTCCACGCGCCCGCGCGGGGCCAGAGAGGATCGTGGGAAAGGGCCATCAAGGCAAGAGTATCGCTAACGCGATTTAACGGAACGCTTCTTCGCCGGTCAAGGCGCGACCAACCACGAGTGCATGAACCTCATCGGTGCCCTCATAGGTGCGAACCGATTCGAGGTTCATCATGTGGCGCATGATTGGGTAGTCCGC
>WLFX01000130.1 GCA_009703545.1 Actinomycetota bacterium | reverse complement strand
CCGTCGTACCCGATGGTCACCTGGGTTTTCCCATCCGGTCGAAGATACGAAAGGATGCCCGATTTACGAACATGCTCGAGTCGTTCTGCCAGGCGGTGCGCGTAGAAGATCGGAGCGGGCATAAACACCGACGTTTCCGTGCACGCATACCCAAACATCAGTCCTTGGTCTCCGGCCCCGAGTTCGTCGCCCTTGTCGACGGCACTGTTGATCTCGGGAGACTGTTCGACAATTGACAACATGATTCCGCACGTTCGTCCATCGAAATCGACATCGGCGGAATCGTACCCAATATCGAGAATCACGTCACGGACGACCCGGTCAATATCGACGTAACCGTCAGTACGCACTTCCCCGGCGACATGAATCAGACCACCGGACGCGAGGCATTCGACGGCGACTCTCGAGTTACGGTCGTGGGCCAGAATGGCGTCAAGAATCGCATCCGACAATTGGTCGCACAACTTGTCTGGATGACCGCTCGTCACGGATTCGCTGGTGAAAAGGCGGAGGGTCATCGAGACGACAGAGCTACTTAGCGTTATCGAGCTCGACGAGTCCCTCGTTGATTTCACGCATTGCAATAGTGAGCGGCTTCTCGTCAACCGAGAACTCGACGAGCGGTCCGGCCGTGGTAACGGTACCTTCGGCGCGCTCGACATAGTAATCGTTTATCTCGCGCGCGCGCTTCGATGCAACGATTACGAGCTGGTACTTCGAATCAACCTTCTCCAAGAGTTCGTCGATGGGAGGGTCAATGATTCCCTTGCTCGTGTTCATATGTCGCCTTTCGACTTAGTTGCCTGACATCAAGTGTACGACGGCTTCCGCCGCCACATCGACATCGTCGTTGATTACGGTCACGTCAAATTCAGATTGTGCATCGTATTCGACCCTCGCGGTATCCAAGCGACGGGCTTGTTCTTCTGGACCCTCGGTTCCTCGAGTTTGCAACCTGCGAACAAGTTCGTTCCACGACGGTGGAAGCAGAAACACCAGAATAGCCTCCGGCATCGCCATTTTGACTTGGCGCGCTCCTTGAATATCGATTTCGAGGATGATACTCGAGCCGCTCTCGAGTGCGGCCACAATCGGTCCGCGCGGAGTTCCATAGCGATGTTGTCCGTGCACAACAGCCCATTCGAGCATCTGCTTGGTCTCAACGAGGCGTTCGAACTCTTCATCAGTGACGAAGAGGTAATGCTCTCCCTCAACCTCGCCCGGGCGTGGGTCTCGCGTCGTCGCTGACACCGAGAATTTTACGTCGGGGTGGCGTTCTCTAATTCGCGCGACAACGGTTCCTTTACCAACCGCCGTCGGTCCCGCTACGACCACCAGTCGCCCCCGCATGTTTGCACGGCTATCGTGCGTCTGGCGATCTAACAGCCACGAACTCAGCGATTCCGTTTGCCGAGCGCCCAAAGCCCCCAGACGTTTCCGTGGAGAAATTTCCAGGTCGTCGAGGATTCGCCGAATTTTGACAACGCCGATCCCCGCGATACTCCCGAGAAACTCGGTAATCCGCAAACCTGCTGCGGGTGAATCTGCGTCGCTCCAGGCCTCACGCGCAACCGAGAGCGGGTTTCTCACACCGCTCTGGATCTCTCGTTTCACGGCCGCCCGAGCGCGACGGCGCTCGACAGCAATGAGGGAGGCTTCGCGGGGATCTCGCATCAGAGTCCCAATTCTCTCAGGTGCCGATCGATTGACCGAGGCATGTTCGCGAGACCGTCATTGGTGACACTTCGACTGACCGAAGGAATGACGCGACTCGTCGCCGTGCCGAAAATCCTCGAGATGTCGGCCAATGACGCACCTTGAGCTCCAAAACCGGGTGCGAGGATTAGCAACCCGTCGAGATCGGCCTCCGTCAAACCACTGTCGGCAAGACCGCGGGTCGCACCAACCACAACGCCAACGGTCATCGTGCCACCCGATCGTTCGCGCGCAAATCGCGCAACCACAGCGGGCAACGCGGCCCCCGCAATTGTCGCTCGTTGCAGTTGATCGGCATTGGTGTTCGACGTAGCGCAGAGCACGAAGACGGTAGCTCCATAGTTCGTGGCGAGCGAAAAAGCCGGCTCCAGCGCATCAAAACCTACATAGGGGCTCACAGTGAGCGCATCACTTTGAAGAGGCCCGCTTGCCAACCACGCGTTTGCGTAGCCGTCCATTGTGGACCCAATGTCACCACGCTTCGCATCAGCGATGACCGCGAGACCACCCGACCGAGCTTCACGAATCAACGTTTCCAAGGAACCGATTCCAGCGGAACCGAAACGTTCAAAATACGCTACTTGAGGCTTTACGATTCCCACTCGTGGTATCGACGCGGCGACAACTGCTCGCCCAAATTCCAGTGCACCTTCTGCGGTATCAGGTAAACCGAACGCCTGAAGTGCAGCGGCACTCGGGTCGATGCCGACGCAGAGCGGTCCGGCCGACGCGACGATCGAGTCGAACCGTACGCCGAGTCCGGTCACCACAAAGCTCGATCCGTCGCATATTCCTGCAGCGAACGCACGTTGATGGGCTCGCTAGAGGATTCAATAGCTGCGACGGCAGCCGAAACCTGAGCGATGGTCGTCACAAGAGCTTTGTCAGCGGCGACCGTTTCGCGTCGAATTTCCATGCCATCAGCCCGAGCGCTTCGACCCGAGGGCGTGTTGATGATGAGATCCACCGAACCAGCGCGAATCAAATCAATAATTGATTCTTGGCCGCCATCCGACTCGTAATGTTTGCGAACGGTTGTCACCGGGACACCGTTTCGCGCTAAAATCTCGGCCGTGCCTTCGGTCGCCAGCACGGTGAAGCCGAGTTGCGCGAGACGTTGAATCGGAAGAACGATAGACCGCTTATCGCGATCGGCTACCGAGACGAAAACAGTCCCACTCGACGGCAACCCTCCGTACGCAGCGTCCTGGCTCTTTCGGAAAGCGAGGGGGAAGTTTCGGTCGATTCCCATGACCTCGCCGGTCGACCGCATTTCTGGGCCTAATACGGCGTCAACAACTCGACCCTCGACAGTTCGGAATCGTTTGAACGGCAAGACGGCTTCTTTCACCGCAACCGGTGATGAACGAGACACGACCGAACCATCGTGCTCGGGGAGGTACCCCTCTGAAACGAGTTCCGCAATAGTTCGTCCGACCATGATCAACGACGCTGCCTTGGCAAGTTGCGTACCCATAGCCTTCGACACAAACGGCACTGTACGGCTAGCACGGGGGTTGGCTTCTAATACATAAAGAACTCCGGCGGACACGGCGAACTGAACATTAAGCAACCCGCGGACACCGATTCCCACAGCGATTAATTTCGTCGCCGCAACGACCTCATCGATCACCCCACGCCCCAGGGTGACTGGCGGAAGTGTGCACGCCGAATCACCAGAATGAACTCCCGCTTCTTCGATGTGCTCCATGATGCCGCCGATGTATAGTCGTTCTCCGTCGTAAAGCGCATCGACATCGATTTCGATCGCATCGTCGAGAAATCGATCAACAAGGAGTGGTGCGTTGGGACCGATAATCGCCGACTCGGCAATCCGTTCGAAGTAAT
>WLFX01000013.1 GCA_009703545.1 Actinomycetota bacterium | reverse complement strand
TACGCCGGCGAGGGTATCGCTCCCGAAATCCGCATCACCATAGAACAGGGTGAATACGGTGACGTTATTGCACAGAAGCTTGTGGACGCTGGCGTAACAAAGTCATTTGATGCGGTATATCGACTGTTACTCGATGATTCGTCCATCGTTTTCACGCCCGGAAGTTATACGCTCAAGACACAGATGAGTGCGGCGTCCGCGATCGCGATTTTGAGTGATGCGGCGAACCGCATCACACTCAAGGTGACAATTCCAGAAGGCTCTGTTCTCACATCGACGTTCGCCGCTCTGAGCGAAGCTACCGGGATCGCGGTAACCGACTTTGAGGCGGCGTCTGTCGATCCGACGCTATTCGGAATCCCTGCCAAAGCGCCATCAGTCGAAGGTTTTCTTTTCCCCGCAACCTACGAATTCGACCCCACTCAAGATGCGACCTCCATCATTCAAACCATGGTCGATGAAATGAATGCTCGACTCGATGCCCTCGGTGTCGAGCCGAGCAAACGATATTCGGTAGTGACGTTTGCTTCACTGGTTCAACGCGAGGCGGGCAGTAACACTGAGGATTTCGCCAAGATTGCGCGAGTTTTTCAGAATCGACTCGACGCGGACTGGAACTTGGAGTCAGACGCAACTGTCGCCTACGGGACCGGCAACCTTCACACGGTGTGGACAACGGAAGACGAGCGGGCTGACGCAAGCAACATGTATAACACCTATGTCCACAAAGGTCTTCCCGTTGGTCCAATCGGTTTGCCCGGAGAAGTTGCGTTGGAAGCGGTCTTGAATCCGGCGGAGGGCCCCTGGTTCTTCTTTGTGCCGGTCAACCTCAAGACAGGAGAGACTAAGTTTTCTGAGACCACCGCGGAGCACGATGCAGCAGTCCAGGAACTTCGAACCTGGTGCAGTGCCAGTGCTGCGAATGCCGATTACTGTGACTAGGAACTTCGGAGTCCTCGGTAGCCCGATTAACCACTCGCAATCTCCTGCCTTGCATCGTGCGGCAATTTCCACGCTCGGTATCGATGCAACCTATACCTCAACAGAGGTAACTGGATCGGAGCTCCCTGGCTTTATCAAATCGCTCGGCGACTCGTGGACGGGATTGTCGCTGACGATGCCTCTCAAAAATGTCATTCGACCGATGCTCGCGCGGGAATGCGCGACGTCGACCTTGACCGGGTCGGTCAACACCGTTGTGCGCCGTTCGAATGGCTGGGAGGGCTACAACACCGACGTGTGGGGAGCTACGACGGCTATGCGACGGCAATGGGGGACGGATTTTAGCAGCGCAATCATCCTCGGTGCCGGCGCGACCGCGTCGTCGCTCGTCGTGTCACTACGTGATCTCGGAGTTGAGTCACTGGTTGTCGTCGCTCGGGACCTCAGTCGCACACGCGATCTACAAAAGCTCTGTCGTGAGTTGGGAATTGACGCGCGAACTGCGCTGTTCGGCGAGGTGCTCGAGCCAGCGGACATCGTGGTGAGTAGTCTTCCGTCGACCGCGGTACTCTCACCTGCAACTCTCGATTGTCTTAACGCTGTTGCATTGTTCGACGTCGTATATCAGCCATGGCCGAGCGCGCTCGGTCAGGAATGGGGTCGACGGGGGCTCGAGTCGATCAGCGGCCTGCACATGTTGTTATGGCAAGCGGTGCGACAAGCCCGGGTCTTCTACGGTGATTCCGTCGACGAGCCCCTTCCGAACGAGGAACTCGTCGTGACCGCCATGCGTGCGGCGGTTGGTCTCTAACGAACCTCCCTTCTGGAACAATAGAGACATGCGATGGCTGACTGCGGGTGAATCACACGGACCAGAGCTCATCGGAATTATCGAGGGGCTCCCATCGGGCATTCCGTTGTCATTGGACGATATTCGCAGCGACCTCGCGCGTCGTCGACTCGGATATGGTCGCGGTGCTCGAATGAAATTTGAAGCCGATGAGGTCTTTGTCTCTGGAGGCGTTCGACATGGGCTAACCATGGGTGGTCCCGTCGCACTGCGTATCACGAACACCGAATGGCCCAAGTGGACCGAGGTGATGAGCGTCGAACCGGTCGATCCCGCGGTGTTGGACAGTGGGCGTGGTGCTGCGCTGACGCGCCCGCGACCAGGACATGCCGATCTCACCGGAATGCAAAAGTACGACTTTGACGAGGCGCGTCCCGTTCTAGAACGGGCATCCGCGCGCGAAACCGCAACACGAGTGGCGCTGGGCGCCGTTGCCCGCGCGTTCCTTGCGGAACTTGGGATTGAAACAGTCGCCCACACCGTCGCCATTGCTACCGTGGCGGTGCCCGAAGGGTCTCCTCTACCTCGACCATCTGACGTTGAAGCCTTGGATGCCGACATGTTGCGTTGTTTCGATGACGCGACGTCGGTTCGCATGGTCGCCGCAGTAGACGGTGCGCATAGGGACGGAGACACTCTTGGTGGAGTGGTCGAGGTGCTTGTCTACGGATTGCCCCCCGGGCTTGGCTCATTTGTGCACTGGGATCGCCGACTTGACTCTCGCCTTGCCGCGGCGCTCATGGGAATCCAGGCCATCAAGGGGGTCGAGGTCGGCGACGGCTTCGAGACGACGCGTCGACCCGGAAGTGCGGCACACGATGAAATCGTTCAGGGCGATGGTCTAGAGCGGCTCAGCGAGCGCGCAGGTGGTATTGAAGGCGGAATGAGTACCGGACAAGTCCTGCGCGTGCGCGCCGGAATGAAGCCAATCGCGACCGTCCCACACGCGTTGCGGACGGTTGATGTTGCGACAGGTGACGAGACCACGGCACATCACCAGCGTTCAGACGTGTGTGCGGTGCCCGCGGCGGGGGTTGTCGCGGAAGCGATGGTTCTTCTCGTGGTCGCCGAGGCGGTTCTGGAAAAGTTCGGCGGAGACTCGGTCGGAGAAACGCGCCGCAATATGCAGTCCTACCTCGACGCGATTCCTGAATCACGACGGACCAAGCAGGACCGCCCGTGAGTCCGATTGCGGTTCTCATCGGACCGCCGGCCGCAGGTAAATCTCGCCTCGGTAAACGCGTGGCTGCATTACTCGGGGTGGAATTCGCAGATACCGACAAAATGGTTGTCGCGGATCACGGTCCGATTTCAACGATCTTTGAGTCCGACGGTGAGCAACAGTTCCGAGTGTGGGAACGTGACGCGGTTGTTTCCGCGCTCTCGACGTCGGGAATTGTGTCTCTTGGCGGTGGAGCTGTCCTCAACACGGACACCCAGCGCGACCTTGAGAATTTGCGAGTGGTCCTCATTACCGCCACTCCGGACGCCATCGCTCCGCGACTTGTTTCTGGAACACGTCCACTGCTTGCTGGTGGTATCGAAGCGTGGAACGCTCTCCTTACTGAGCGTCAGCCAATTTACGACCGTCTCGCTGAATTCACCGTTGATACGAGTCGAGGGTCGATGGACGCGATTGCGGAATCTCTCGTTGAGCGACTGGAGCACGTACGATGAGCGTTGTCACGGTAGCGGGCAGAGATGCCTACGATGTCTCTATTGGCCCAGGAACTCGCCACGAACTGCTGGACCGTCTCGGAACTCAGGTCGTGAAAGCGTTGCTGATTCACGCACCAATAATGGCCGTCGAGGCAACTCGAATTCGAGAGGCTCTCGCTGGACAGGTCGATGTACTTCTTGCCGAAGTCCCCGATGCGGAAGACGCTAAGCGCATCGAGGTCGCAGCATTTTGTTGGGGGATTATGGGTCAAGCCGATTTCACCAGGAGTGATGCGGTGATTTCTCTCGGTGGGGGAGCGACGACCGATCTTGCCGGCTTCGTCGCGGCGACGTGGTTGCGCGGGGTTCGGATCGTGCATATCCCCACGACGGTTCTGGGCTCTGTCGACGCAGCTGTCGGCGGAAAGACCGGTATCAATACGGCCGAGGGAAAGAACCTCGTCGGGTCATTTCATGCTCCGACCGCCGTACTTGTGGACACCGAACTGTTGTCGAGTCTTCCGGAAACAGAGATTCGAACAGGTTTCGCAGAGATTGCGAAGGCCGGCTTCATTGCCGACCCGTCGATACTCGACGACCTTGACACCGGGATTGACCTGTGTCTTGACCTAACGAGCGACCTTGCGGCCGATGTGATGCGGCGCGCGATTCAGGTGAAGGCAACAATCGTGTCGGAAGATTTCACCGAGCAGGGCCTTCGCGAAACTCTTAACTACGGGCACACTCTGGGACATGCAATCGAACACGCTGAGCGTTATCGCTGGCGTCATGGCGTTGCGATCGGCATTGGAATGATGTTCGCTGCCGAGTTGTCACGACTTGTCCGTTCACTGAGTGACTCCGATGTCGAGCGTCACCGTCTCATTTTGGGAGAGCGCTTGGGCCTTCCACTCGTGTACCCGGCCGGGCGGTGGGAGACACTTCGAGCAACGATGCAGCGTGACAAGAAAGCGCGTGGCGCTGCACTGCGCTTCGTGTTGCTAGACGGTATTGCACGTCCGACCGTCACGACCGTCGGCGACGATTCTCTTCTCTTCGCCGCATATCAAGAAATCGCTGGTTAGGCTAGTTCAATGACGTCGATACTCGTCCTCAACGGACCTAATCTCTCACGATTGGGGAGCCGCGAACCTGAGGTGTACGGATCGACGACATGGGAACAACTCGTGAAGTCGCTTGAGGCCGCCGCAACATCGACTGAGACGATTTCTGTTCGACAGACGAACGACGAGTCTGAACTAATCGGTTGGATTCACGAGGCTCTCGATTTACAGGCGGAAGTGATTCTCAATCCCGCTGCATTTACGCACTATTCCTATGCGCTTAGAGACGCTGTCGCGATGTTCACCGGCGCTCAACTCCCGTTAATCGAAGTACACATCAGTAACCCCCACGCACGGGAAGAGTTCCGTCACAACTCGGTCATCTCGGGCGTTGCGACCGGTGTAATCGCGGGTTTCGGCGTTGAGTCATACCACCTGGCCCTCGCAGCGCTCCGTTCCCGACGCTAAACACAACGTTTTCCACACACAAACCAAAGGATCAATCCCGCCATGGCAACGACCAATGACATCAAGAACGGCAGCGTTCTCAATCTCGACGGACAACTCTGGGCCGTGATCGAGTTCCAACACGTCAAGCCCGGCAAAGGCGGAGCGTTCGTGAGAACTAAGTGCAAGAACGTCATGACGGGTAAGGTCGTCGACCGCACGTTCAACGCGGGCACCAAGATCGATTTCGAGACGGTTGACCGCCGCGACTACCAGTACCTCTATCAGGACGGCGAGAACTTCGTCTTCATGAACCTCGACGACTACGACCAAATCACGCTTTCGGGTGCTGCCGTGGGAGACGCCAAGAACTACATGCTCGAAAACCAGAACGTTCAGATTGCGATGAACAATGACAGCCCGCTGTATATCGAGTTGCCAGCCTCTGTTGTTCTCGAAATCACGTATACCGAGCCGGGTCTCCAGGGAGATCGTTCGACCGGTGGGACTAAGCCGGCAACCGTCGAGACGGGCCTCGAGATTCAGGTACCTCTGTTTCTTGAACAAGGCACCAAGGTCAAGGTTGACACGCGTGACGGCTCATACCTCGGCCGCGTAAACGAATAGTGTCCGCTCGCACGAAGGCACGTAAAGCGGCTTTCGACGCGTTGTACGAATCCGAGCAACGTGGTCGAACACTCACTCAAGCTCTCGCCGATTTCGACACGCGCCAGGGAGCAAAACTTCAATCCTTGGCGGAAGCGGATTTCGTTCGCTCCATTCTCGCAGGTCTAGACACAAACGGCTCTGCTGTGGACGCTCTGATTTCGGCGTCGTTGACGGGTTGGACACTCGCGCGCTTGTATCCAGTGGATCGAGCAATTCTTCGAATCTCCATCTGGGAGTTGACCTACACTGACACTCCATCAGACGTTGTCCGTTCCGAAGCGCTTGCGCTTGCAGCCGAGTATGGATCAGATGACGCCGTCAACTTCATCGGCGGAATTTTGGGCGCGGTCACTCGGAACTCCCGCAACAACGACTAGAGTTGAACTACTGAATCCTTTAAAGCGTCCTGTGAGGCGGGAAAGGAACTACTGAGTGACGCGTATCGTTCTCACCAAGCCCGACATCGACCGGGCTCTCAAGCGCATCGCGCATGAGATTGTCGAATCTCAACGCGGACTCACCGGTCTCGTCTTCTTGGGAATCCCTACTCGCGGGGTACATTTGGCGCGTCGCCTCGGGCGGCTCGTTGCGGATATCGAACCTCAGGAAATTGAGATCGGAACACTGGACGTCACTATGTATCGCGACGATCTCGCAACCCAATCGACCCGAGCCACGGTTGCGACGGAAATTCCCGCATCGGGAATCGATGGTTGCACCGTCATACTTGTCGACGACGTATTGTTTTCGGGCCGAACCGCGCGTGCAGCGCTGGACGCTATCACCGCTCTCGGTCGGCCCGACGTTGTTCGCTTTGCGGTGCTGGTCGACCGTGGACATCGTGAACTTCCGATTAGAGCAGATTTCGTGGGCAAGAACTTGCCGACCTCGACGAGCGAACGTGTGAACGTGTCGATTGCGGAAGTCGACGATCTCGACGAAGTGAGCATTGCGTGAAGCACCTCATCTCGACACGTGAACTCACGACCGACAACGCAATCGCGATTCTTGACACGGCGATCGACATGGTCGATGTGCGGTCACGCGATGTCAAGAAACTGCCGACACTTCGCGGTAAGACTGTCGCTAACGTCTTCTTCGAAGACAGCACGAGAACTCGACTGTCGTTCGAGGCGGCCGCACTCGCTCTCAGCGCCGACGTCACGACGTTCACGTCGCAGGGGTCCAGTGTCTCAAAGGGGGAGAGCCTTAAGGACACACTTCAAACACTCGAAGCAATGGGTGCAGATTTCATCGTGCTTCGGCACTCACACTCGGGCGTGGCAGCGACCGTTGCGAACAACGGTTGGGTCGATGCGCACATCATCAACGCCGGCGACGGGACGCACGAACATCCGACACAGGCTCTTCTCGACGCCTTCACAATGCGATCGCGCCTCCGTGGTGACGCAGCCCGCGGAATGGACTTAGCCGGAGTATCGGTTGTGATTGTCGGTGACGTCCTTCATTCGCGCGTCGCGCGCAGCAACGCGTTGTTACTCAGAACACTCGGAGCAAACGTGACGCTCGCGGCGCCCCGGACACTGCTTCCCCGAGAAATCGACGGTTGGGGAGCGACGATAGTGTCGACGCTCGACGAAGCAATCGAGATGCAACCTGATGTTGTGATTACTCTGCGGGTTCAAAAAGAGAGAATGACGAGCGGTTTTTTCCCGTCCGAATCAGAGTTCAGTGAGATCTGGGGAATGAACGATTCACGACTGCGTCGGTTACCATCGACCTCGATTGTGATGCATCCGGGTCCGATGAATCGCGGGTTAGAGATCTCAGGAAGTGTCGCCGACTCGCCTCAATCGACGGTCACCGAGCAGGTTGCCAACGGAGTTGCGTTACGCATGGCCGTGCTCTACACGTTGATGGGAGATTCGCGATGACCATCCTTATCCGGGGCGCCGCAGTCCTTGGCGGGAAAACGGCCGACATCTTGATTGACGGAGACACGATTCGAGAGGTGGGCTCAACCACTCCCGCAGCCGATCGAGTCATCGATGCACACGGACTCATCGCTCTCCCCGGTCTCGTCGACCTGCACTCGCATCTTCGCGAACCCGGCGGTGAAGGAGCCGAAACGATACTGTCGGGTTCGCGAGCCGCGGCGGCGGGCGGTTTCACCGCAGTCCACGCAATGGCCAATACGAATCCGGTTGCGGATACCGCTGAGCTCGTCGAACTTGTTGCCGAGCGGGGGAGACACGCTGGATTTGTGCAGGTGCGTCCCATCGGAGCCGTGACCCGCGACCTCGCCGGGGAACAACTCGCCGACATCGGTGGAATGGCCCATAGCGCGGTAGCCGTGACAGTTTTTTCAGACGATGGTAGGTGTGTCGGCGACTCACTGCTGATGCGACGTGCGCTCGAATACGTCGCAACTTTCGGTGGGGTTATTGCCCAACACGCTCAGGATCCTCAACTCACGATTGATGCCGTCGTCAATGAGGGAAACGTGTCGAGTGAGCTGGGCCTTCGAGGTTGGCCGAGCGTGGCTGAGGAATCGATTATTGCTCGAGACGTCTTGTTGGCCGAGTATGTCAGCGCGCGACTTCACATTTGCCATGTTTCTACCGCGGGCTCAGTCGATGTGATTCGGTGGGCGAAGAAGCGCGGCATTTCCGTCACGGCGGAAGTCACTCCGCACCATTTACTCCTCACCGACGAACGCGCACTCGCCTACGACCCCGTCTACAAGGTGAATCCCCCCTTGCGCAAAGCCGACGACGTCGAGGAACTCCGTCGAGCAGTGGCGGACGGCACGATCGATATCGTAGCAACCGACCACGCACCGCATGCCAGCTCAACAAAGGACTGCACGTGGCACGATGCCTCGTTTGGCATGGTTGGGCTCGAATCGGCGTTGAGCGTAGTGCAACACACCCTGGTTGACGCTGGTCACATCGGGTGGGCCGATGTTGCGCGCATCATGTCGGTGACTCCTGCCGAGATTGGACGGGTCGACGGCTACGCATCGCCGCTTACTGTGGGGAGCCCAGCAAACATCACGTTGGTTGACCCGGCAACTAGCGAGATTTGGTCTGCGAGTCGTTTGCACGGCGGCTCAACCAACAGTCCTTACGTCGGGATGACGCTCCCCGGACGGGTCATGTCCACCATTTTCCGAGGCACAGAAACGGTCATTGACGGCGCGCTCGTTGCCCCCGAACTCCTGAGGAACGAATGACACACGATACGACCCTGGTTCTCGAAGACGGTAACCGGTTTGACGGCGCATCGTTTGGTGCGGTCGGCGAACGAATCGGTGAGATTGTGTTTCAGACAGGCATGAGCGGCTACCAAGAGACGCTCACGGATCCCTCGTACGCCGGTCAAATCGTTGTACAGACCGCACCACATATAGGGAACACCGGAATGAACTCCGAGGACGAAGAGTCCGTCCATATCTGGGTCGAGGGTTATGTTGTCCGTGACCCCGCTCGTCGCCCGTCAAACTTCCGCTCACAGCGCAGCCTGGACGTCGACCTCGTTGCCAGCGGTGTGGTCGGAATTTCAGGAGTTGACACTCGAGCCATCACCCGAATCATCCGAGAAGCTGGCGCTATGCGCGCCGGAATATTCCCGCTCGACGGTCGTACCACGGGACAGTATCTCGCTGCGGTCGTGGCGGCCCCAGAGATGTCCGGTCGCAATCTGTCGGCTGAGGTCTCCGTAAAACAGGCCTACGTCATTCCTGCGGTCGGCGCGTCGATCGGCGCGCTCGCCGTTCTCGATTTGGGGGTCAAGAACGCGACGCTCAATCACCTCGCCTCCCGCGGCTTTGACACTCATGTTCTGCCGCAATCGGTGACTCTGGAGGATATTCTCGCCATCAATCCCGTCGGAGTTTTTTACTCGAATGGCCCTGGCGATCCCAGTGCATCCGATCGGCACGTCGAACTTCTGCGTGGAGTTCTTGAGCGGAAGATTCCGTTCTTCGGCATCTGCTTCGGAAATCAACTTCTTGGGCGTGCACTGGGATTTGCGACATACAAACTCAAATACGGTCACCGAGGGATCAATCAGCCGGTGCTCGACAAGAGAACCGGTCGAATTGAAATCACCGCTCACAACCACGGTTTTGCCGTCGACGCCCCGACCACCGGAGTCGTCGATTCTCCGGCCGGCTTCGGCCGCGTCGAAGTTAGCCACGTTGGCTTGAATGACGACTGCGTCGAGGGGCTTCGGGCTCTGGATCGGCCGGCATTTAGTGTCCAGTACCACCCCGAGGCGGCCGCAGGACCCCACGATTCGACCTACTTGTTCGATGAATTCCGCGAGCTCGTGCTGAACAACGGGGGAACTCAATAGTGCCGAAGCGCAACGATATCAACTCGGTTCTTGTTATCGGCTCAGGGCCGATCGTGATTGGGCAGGCGGCCGAGTTCGACTATTCGGGCACTCAAGCCTGCCGCGTGCTTCGCGAAGAGGGAATCCGCGTCATTCTCATCAATTCGAATCCTGCGACCATCATGACCGATCCCGATTTCGCGGATGCGACGTACATTGAGCCGATCACGACGGCGGCAATCGAAGCGATCATCGCCAAGGAAAGACCTGATGCGATTTTGCCGACGCTCGGTGGTCAAACCGCGTTGAACGCCGCAATGGCACTTCACGAACAGGGAATCTTGGCGAAGTACAACGTCGAACTGATTGGAGCCAAATTCGAGGCGATTCAACGTGGTGAAGACAGGCAAATTTTCAAGGACTTGGTGATCGAGTGTGGTGCTGATGTCGCACAAAGCGTTGTCGTGAACTCGGTTGACGGAGCGCTCGCATTTGTTGCCAGGACCGGCTATCCCGTGGTGATTCGACCGTCGTTCACGATGGGAGGTCTCGGTTCCGGCTTCGCCCATGACGAGACAGAACTGCGCCGAATGGTCGAGAACGGACTTCACGAAAGTCCGACAAGCGAGGTTTTGCTTGAAGAGTCGATACTCGGTTGGAAGGAATACGAACTCGAATTGATGCGCGACGCGGCCGATAACACGGTTGTTGTCTGCTCGATAGAGAACATCGACCCGGTGGGTGTCCACACGGGCGACTCACTGACTGTCGCTCCAGCCTTGACGTTGACCGATCGCGAATACCAGAATCTTCGCGACATCGGGATTCGAATAATTCGTGCCGTCGGAGTAGACACGGGAGGATGCAATATCCAGTTCGCCATCGACCCATCCAACGGCCGCGTAATCGTCATCGAAATGAACCCGCGCGTGAGCCGATCGAGTGCGCTCGCGTCGAAAGCAACAGGTTTCCCCATCGCGAAGATTGCGGCAAAATTGGCGATTGGTTATCGCCTTGACGAAATCCCCAACGACATCACCGGAGTGACGCCAGCGTCGTTCGAGCCGACTCTTGACTATGTCGTGGTGAAGGTGCCGCGTTTCGCGTTCGAGAAGTTCCCCGGTGCCGACACAGGGCTCACCACAACGATGAAGAGTGTGGGGGAGGTGATGGCTATCGGCCGAAATTTCACCACTGCTCTTCAGAAATCTCTTCGCTCATTAGAAAAGCGCGGCAGCTCGTTCCATTGGACCGGCCCAGTTGGCGATGTCGACTGGCTTCTCCAGGAGTCACGTAGACCAACGGATGGTCGAATCGTTACGGTGCAGCAGGCGTTGCGAGCTGGTGCGAGCATTGAACAGGTGTTTGAGGCAACCGCGATTGACCCGTGGTTCCTCGACCAAATAGCGCTCATCAACGAAGTTGCGAGCGAAATAGCCTCTGGGTCGATGACGGCCGATGCGATTCGCACGGCGAAGAACCATGGCTTCAGCGATATTCAACTCGCCGACATTTGGGGAACATCTGAAGACGCGGTGCGCGCTTTCCGTCTGGAACACGAAATCCGCCCCGTGTTCAAGACCGTGGACACGTGCGCGGGCGAATTCCCGGCATTGACTCCGTATCACTACTCGTCGTACGACACCGAGACCGAAGTGATACCGTCGGACCGAACGAAGGTCATCATCATCGGTTCCGGACCTAACCGCATCGGTCAGGGAATCGAGTTCGACTATTCCTGTGTTCATGCGTCGTTTGCTTTGTCCGACGCGGGATTTGAAACCATCATGATCAACTGCAATCCCGAAACGGTGTCTACCGATTACGACACCAGTGACCGTCTCTATTTCGAACCGCTCACTCTTGAAGACGTGCTCGCGGTTATCGATGCCGAGAGAGCGAGCGGAACCATTCTTGGTGCAGTCGTGCAATTGGGTGGTCAGACCGCGCTGGGGCTTGCTCACGGGTTGGAACGCAATGGAGTGTCAATCTTGGGTACTAGCCCAGATGCGATTGACGTCGCCGAAGAACGCGGGCGCTTCGCGGAGGTGCTTGCCGACTGTGGGCTCATTGCGCCCCGCAATGGTGTCGCTTTCGATGTTGAGTCGGCCATTGCCGTTGCTCACGATGTCGGGTTCCCCGTGCTCGTGCGGCCGTCGTATGTACTCGGCGGACGCGGCATGGAAATCATCTACGACGCTGAGGCGATTCGTGATTACTTCGAACGGATTGCCGAGTCGGCGATTATCGGTCCCAACGCACCACTCCTTGTTGATCGATTTCTCGACGATGCGATCGAAATCGATGTCGATGCGCTTTACGACGGAGAACGACTGTACATCGGTGGCATCATGGAGCACATCGAAGAAGCGGGAGTTCATTCTGGTGATTCGGCCTGCACACTTCCGCCGGTCACCCTGGGGCGTGGAGTGATCGATGAGGTCGTTGCGGCGACGAAATTGATCGCTGTGGGAATCGGTGTCCGCGGGTTGCTTAATGTTCAGTTCGCCGTGTCCGCCGGAGTTCTTTATGTATTAGAAGCCAACCCCCGTGCTAGCCG
>WLFX01000129.1 GCA_009703545.1 Actinomycetota bacterium | reverse complement strand
CCATCGAGCCTCGAAAGCTCGATCCCGCTGCAATCACACGAGACCCCGCAACCGAATACAGCGCGTAGGCCATCCCGGCGATCAACGCAAGCAGTACACCATTTAGTCCGACCTCGCTCGTCCCCCCACGGGCAACACCGACGAAGGCCAGTCCCATCCCCGCGATTCCGAGAGCGAGGAACCAACGACGTGTCGGTTTTTTATTTGTGGCGAGCCATTCGATGACGCCGGCGAAAAGAGGTCCCGACCCCAATGCCACCGTGTTACCGACCGCAACACCCGCGTCGCGCATACCCGCGTAGAACGCGAGCGGATAAACCAAAACCCCTATTCCTCCTAGTAGCACCCACCAACGCGCCTCGGGAATGGCGAGTGCTCTGCGCACCGCGGGCCAGGTGAACGCCGCGAGAATGATCCCACCGACCCCCATCGTGAACGACCCGATAGCGAACGTGGAAACATCCGCTGACATGCCCGCAGCGACGACGCCTGTCGTCCCCCACATCAGACACGAGACGACGAGAGCGAGCAGAGCGGAACTGGACATTTACCCCAGCGTACGCGCGATCGCGGCAACGAGAGCGGGAAACAGGGGGTGACCGCTGTCAATTCCACACACGGTTATCGCGATCTCGTCCGCACTGAGCGTTGCCCTCATCTGCTGAAGCTGCACGGACTCGTCGTCGGACGGCACGTCAAACCTGATGGCAGCCTCGATGACCCGCAGCAACGCCCGGGGCGTGACTCCGCTCTCGGACAACACCGCAGCGGGTTCGATGAGCCGTTCATGTCGCGACAACTTGCGGAGTGGTTGACGTCCGACGCGAATGAGCTCGTCGTCAAGATCGGGATTTCGAAATCGGTCTAACGTTTGTGCGACATATGCGCGCTGGTCGGCCTCGTCGAGACCGTGCCGAGCGACCAGCATTCGAGTCGTTTCATCGAGCACCGCGTCGACTGCAACAGCGACAGAAGAAATCGCAAGAGCTTCTGCGATATGTCGAGCTCCGGAGAGAAGCCCTAGGTAAGCAATCGACGCGTGTCCTGTGTTGACCGTGAGAAGTTTACGTTCGATGTACGGCGCGAGATTGTCCACGAAATGGGCATCGGGAATGACCGGCTCGACACCGTTGAACGGATTTCGGTCAATCACCCATTCACTAAAGGCTTCGACGGTGACATCCAAACCCTCTGTGGATTCTTGAACCGGCACGATGCGATCGACCGCGGTGTTGGCAAACTGCGCGCGCGACATTTCGGCGGGTGACGCGGTTGCCGCAACGAACGCCTTGAGGGTATCGGTCGCTCCGATGGCATTTTCGCAGGCCATCACCGCGAGTGGCGTCGACCCGGTACGCGCCGCTAATCCTTTCGCTATCAGTGGCGCGACAAATTCTAAAATTCGAGGGCCGACAGCTGTGGTGACGATATCGGCCTCCGCAATGGACTGCACCACCTGATCGGGGTTCGTGGCCGAATTCAGGCCAGTGAAATTGTCGACCGTATGGACAATCCCATTGGAACCCGTTTCGACTACCCGATACGAGTCCGTCGCCACAATGGACGAAATCAGCGAATCGTCTACGTCGACGAAAATTACTCGGTGACCTGCACTGTGCAGTGCGAGACCAATGAATCCCCTCCCAATGTTCCCTGCCCCGAAATGGACAGCGGTCATGAGAGGTTGAGCCCAAGACGGCTCAAAATGTGGTCGACAGTTGTGGCCTCAAGAAGTTCCGTCACCGCAGTCATGTCGCTAAAGACCGTCGCGATTGATCCAAGAACTTCGAGGTGGCTGTCGCCTTTTCCCGCGATACCAATAACGAATCGAACGGGATTGCCTCCCCAATCGATGGTGTCATCGTAACGAACGACCGAGATTGCAGACCGAATCACGTCGTCCTTCGATTCGTTTGTTCCATGAGGAATCGCAAGCAGATTCCCCATGTAGGTAGAAACCGAGGATTCACGCGCGAACATTGCCGAAACGTATTCGTTTGTCACTGCGCCAGTGGAGACAAGTAGCGCCCCCACTTCTGCGATGGCTTCTTCACGAGTTGTTGCCGTTCCGTGAAGACGAATCGTGTCTGCGGTTAATACGTTCATCGCGTGAATCCCCGGTTGTCGCTTACCTATGCGCGCTGAGCCCGAAGGGTCTCAACAACCTCGTCATACTTCGGAGTGGCCATGAAGTTCTCGACCGTGACGTGAACGGCGTCAGGCGCCATGTGGCGCGCCCGTTCCGTCAGTCCCGAGTGAGTAATCACGAACTCCGCGTCCGACGCCAATTCGGCAACAGCCTTGTTGATGACGGTGACGTCAGTGATGCCGGCGGCCTTCAGCTTGGTGCGAAGAAGGGTTGCCCCCATCGCGCTGGAGCCCATTCCCGCATCACAGGCGAAAATGACAGTGTTTGTAAGGTCAGCAGACATTGCTATTAGCCCTTGTTCGCCTTCGACTGAGCCTTAGCTGCAGCAAGGTCGCCTGCTTCAGCGTCGAGGTCAGCCTTACGCGTCGAACGGACGATGATGCCCGCAATCAAGAACGACACGGTCGCCGAAAGAACGACGGACAGGATGACACCGAGGTACGAATCCGACGGTGTCTGAATCAGAACCGCGAAAATCGAACCAGGTGACGCTGGGGCACGAAGACCCGAACCGAACAACCAGTTGGTTGCAACACCAGTAGCACCACCGGCGATGGCGGCAACGATGATTGCCGGCTTCATGAGGACGTACGGGAAATACACCTCGTGAATACCACCGAGGAAGTGGATGATGATCGCTCCAGGAGCGGATGCCTTCGAGAGTCCAACGCCAAACACGGCGAAGGCAAGAAGGATACCGAGGCCGGGACCAGGGTTCGCTTCAACGAGGAAGAGGAACGACTTGCCGCTGGCGGCCGCCGCTTCGGTTCCCAGCGGCGTAAGAACACCGTGGTTGATTGCGTTGTTGAGGAACAAGACCTTCGCAGGCTCAACGAGAATGCTGAGGAGCGGAGCGAAGCCCGAGTCGTAGAGTGCCTGAACGCCGGTTCCAAGCGCGTCGGAGACGGTCTGGACGAACGGTGCGATTCCGAGGAACGCAACCAAGGCGAGAACGGCACCGACGATACCGGCCGAGAAGTTGTCGACGAGCATTTCGAATCCGGCGCGAATCTTGCCAGCCCAAATTGCGTCAACCTTCTTGATGAGCCATCCACCGAGAGGACCAACGATCATTGCGCCCATGAACATGGGGATCGAGGTACCGACGATGACACCCATCGTTCCGATGACACCCACAACACCACCGCGAACACCGTAGACGAGACGTCCACCAGTGTTGGCAATGAGGAGGGGGAGCATGTAAACGATCATGGGGCCGACCATCGCAAGGAAGTTCAGTCCACCATTGTTGAGTGCGTTTCCATCTGCGTCCAATGGGTTAGCTCCGAGTGCAGGAAGCCATCCAGTTGGGATGAAGAAGGCCGTGATGAGGCCCCAGGCAATAAATGCCGCGATGTTGGGCATAACCATGCCCGAGAGGAAGGATCCGAACTTCTGGATCCCTACTCGTGCTGAT
>WLFX01000128.1 GCA_009703545.1 Actinomycetota bacterium | reverse complement strand
TTGGCAAATCGCTGATCAGTGTCTTCGTACTGCTGATCGAGCGCATCACGAGAAGCAATGGGACGAGATTGTTCGCTCGCCCAGGCCGCAAGTTGCGAACCGCGCGGACGCGAATCGAAGTAGTCATCCGATTCGGACACCGAGACGCGCTCGGCGCGACCTTCGATGATGACCTGTCGGTAAATCGAATACCAACCGAAAACCGCAGTCACGTCCGCTCGGCCGCCAATGGCATCACCCTTGCGCGATAGATAGTTGGTCGCGAACAACAGCCCCGAATCGAGGCCTTTCAACAGTACGGTTCGAGCGGTCGGTCGTCCGGATGAATCTATCGTTCCCAGCACAAATGCGTTGGGCTCGTATATCTCTGCCTTTTCGGCGTCCACCAACCACGCCGCGAGTTGGGCGAGGGGGTCACCGACCATGTCGGTCTCGCGCAGCGCCGCTTGCCCGTAATCTTCGTGGCGCGAGAGGGAATCCATGTCTCCATCTTCGCACCACAGGGACTAGACGCGAAGTCGGCGCGAGATCTCGATGGCCGTCGCTTGTGCTTCGCGAGCGAGTTGTTCGACACCGACGGTTCCCTCGGGGAACGTCAATGCGATCGAGGCGAGGGGCCACCCGACGCGATCGAGAACCGGCACGGCCACCGACTCAAAACCCGCCGTGATTTCGCCGTGCTCGGTCGCAAAACCCCGTTCACGCGCCAACCGCAACACCTCACGAAGTTCTCGCCGAGTCAGTGAGGCGTTACCTCGATCGGTTAAGGATTCGTCGTTTGGATACATCGCGAGCACCTGTTCACGCGACATCGCCGCGAGCATCGAACGGCCGCTCGCTGTGAGGTGCGCGGGAAGTCGAACCCCGACGTCGGTGATCAACGAGGGGCGATCGGGCGCCCGACCTTCGACGACGTAGACGACATCTCGACCGTGCAACACCGCGAGGTGCGCGTTTTCGCCAACCGAATCGGCCAATCGGGTAATCAGATTGCGACCGACCAGCGCCAAGGGTTGTTGGCGCAAATATCCGGTCCCGAGGTCGTGGGTTGCAACTCCGAGCGCCCAGCGACGATCGCCATTAACGACGTACCCGTGTTCTAGCAGCGTTGTGAGCAAGTGGTAGGTCGTTGATCGGGGTAATTCAAGTGCTGTCGCAATTGTCGCGGCAGGGACACTTCCTCGCTGCCGCGCGAGAAAACTGAGAATGCGAAGCGTGCCATCCGCTGCGGGAACCTGCACTTTGTCTGACATACAAGACAGAATAGCGCCGTCGACCAATGACAGTGGCGGTTACGGGGTGTGTAATCGAGACATGGTCGTCATCATCGGAACCGGTCCGCTCACCGACAACGAGCTCATTCGAATCGCACGTCACGGCGAAACCGTCGAACTAGACCCCGTGGCCGTCGACACGGTCGCCGCGACGCGCACCGCCATTGAAGCGTTGGCGAACGACCCCGATCCGCACTACGGCATTTCGACCGGTTTCGGTGCGCTCGCAACACAGTTCATCCCGGAAGACCAACGCGCGCAATTACAGCGTTCACTGATCCGATCGCACGCCGCGGGGACCGGCCCCGAGGTCGAACCCGAAGTCATCCGCGGACTCATGGCGCAGCGCCTGTCGACGCTCATGACCGGACGAACGGGAGTTCGACCCGTCGTCGTCGAAACCTACGCCGCCGTGCTCAACGCCGGCCTCACCCCCATCGTCTACGAATACGGGTCGCTCGGTTGCTCTGGTGACCTTGCTCCGCTCGCCCACTGTGCTCTCGTTCTCATGGGCGAAGGACATGTTCGAAACCGTGAAGGTGACGCGATAGATTCCGCCGACGCACTCAGGGCTGCTGGAATCACCCCTATCGAACTTCGTGAAAAAGAAGGACTCGCCCTCATCAATGGAACCGACGGTATGACCGCGATGCTCGTTTTGGCAATCGAAGACATTCGCCACCTGCTGCGTGTCGCAGATATTGCGCTGTCAATCTCGGTCGAAGGGCTGCTCGCTACCGACAAGGTTTTCGCCGAGGACCTCCAAGTACTACGCCCTCACCCCGGACAACGCGCGTCGGCGAGTAACGTCCGTGCGCTTCTGAACGGAAGCCCACTCGTGGCCAGCCACGCGGGGCCAGAAGATTTGCGCGTTCAAGATGCCTATTCGATTCGATGCGCGCCGCAGGTGCACGGCGCCGCACGTGAAACCGTTGACCACGCGGAGCGTGTGGCCGGGCACGAGTTGGCGTCCGCGATCGACAACCCCGTCGTCACACTGGACTACCGCGTTGAATCCAACGGAAACTTTCACGGCGCACCCGTCGGTTACGTTCTCGATTTCCTTGCGATTGCCATCGCAGATGTTGCGTCAATGAGCGAACGTCGGACCGACCGCTTCCTCGACAAGACTCGAAGCTATGGGCTTCCCCCGTTCCTCGCGCACGAGGCCGGGGTTGACAGCGGATTGATGATTGCGCAGTACACCGCTGCAGGAATCGTCAGTGAAATGAAGCGCTTAGCGATGCCCGCCTCGGTCGACTCGATTCCGTCATCCGCAATGCAAGAAGATCACGTGTCAATGGGCTGGGCGGCAGGACGCAAACTTCGCCGCGCGATTGACGGACTCTCGCGCGTTCTCGCGATCGAACTGTTGACCGCCGCACGCGGTGCGGCATTACGTGACGTGAAGGCATCCAGGGCGACGGGACCCGTCATCGATATCGTCAACAAGGCATCAGGAGGCCCCGGCCCCGACCGATTCCTCTCTCCTGAAATTGAGGCCGTTGTCGCACTTGTCCAATCGGGACAGATTATTGTGACAGCGGAAAAAACCACCGGCACACTCGACTAAAGGAAAAACAGATGGCCATCATCCCCGTAGGCGGTTCGGTTCCCGGACACGAACCACGTACTGTTCGCGCGGCGCGCGGCAGCAGCATCTCAACCAAGCACTGGTCGACCGAGGCCGCCAAGCGGATGCTCATGAACAATCTTGACCCCGATGTCGCCGAGCGCCCCAATGACCTCGTCGTCTACGGCGGGACTGGCCGCGCGGCACGCAACTGGCTTGCATTCGATGCCATCGTGCACGCCCTCGACACATTGGAAGCAAACGAAACACTCCTAGTGCAGTCGGGAAAACCTGTCGGAATCTTCACGACCCACGAATGGGCACCGCGCGTTCTGATTGCGAACTCGAACCTGGTGGGCGATTGGGCAAACTGGCCCGAGTTCCGCAAACTCGAGGCAGAGGGGCTCACGATGTACGGCCAGATGACGGCCGGGTCGTGGATCTACATCGGTACGCAGGGAATCCTGCAGGGAACGTACGAAACGTTCGGAGCGGTCGCTCGCGAGAAATTCAACGGAACCCTCGCCGGCACGCTGACCCTCACAGGCGGTTGCGGCGGAATGGGTGGTGCCCAGCCACTCGCTGTCACCATGAACGACGGCGCCGTGCTCATTGTCGATGTCGACGCCGAACGTCTGCAGCGTCGCGTCGACCACGGGTATCTCGATGAAATGACCGACGACATCGATGTCGCTATCGAACGAGCGCTCGACGCGAAAGAGAAGCG
>WLFX01000127.1 GCA_009703545.1 Actinomycetota bacterium | reverse complement strand
CCGTTCACATCTGGTGGAAAAGTGTCCGCGCCGATGAGGATCGTCAGTCGTTTGTCCACCATAACTATCGCTTTGGCTATCGCAGGGTTTGGGGGTGGTGGCGCGCGAGCAGGACAACGCCGATGACGGACAGTGCGCCACCCACCCCGAGACCCGCCAATGCGAATGGGGGGAAACGATCGGCCTCACCCAACACCGTTATTGCGATAGCCACGGCAATAAGCGGATCGATGACCGTCAATCCGGCAATTACCAGGTCTGGTGAGCCAACTGAATAGGCTGTTTGAACGAAGTAACCACCGAGCAGTGCGGCGACGATGAGTCCGGCCAGGCAGAGAATCATGAACGCGTCGATCTGATTGGACTGCCAGCGATTAATAAGCACCTTGGTGATGGTGACCACGAATCCGTAAAGCGTGCCTGCCGCAACGATATAGAACATCGCACGAAGCCGTTGACGAAAAATGATGAAGGCGGCCACTACGACAACTATCACCGCCGCGAGTAACCACATGATGAATAACAGTTGTTCTTCTGACAGTGGGCGCTCAAAGGCATAGACCGCCGAAAAGGCGACGAAAATGCCGATACCAAGCACGGCCAGGGCGATGCTCCCCCGAACCCGTGCATCCGGCGCTATTCCGTTAACGCGTGAATTGATGACGTTAGTCAGTACCATCGCGACAACGCCGAGCGGCTGAACCACGATGAGAGGTGCAAATCCGAGGGAAATCAGTTGGATGACGATCGCGAGGGTGAGCAAAAGAGTTCCGAACACCCAGGACGGGCGTCGAATCAACAACATGAGTTGTTCTATCGAAAGTCCCGATTTTGCGCCGACTGCGTGTGTTCCATCGACCTTCGAGACGCCACGGTGCTGCAATTGTGCGCCGATGGACAGAAACACCGCACCGAGCAACGCAATGGGAATTCCGATTGCCTGATACGGAGTGAGAGAAATCTGTCCAACCAGATTCGAAAGTTGGTCGTTCACCTCTCTAGGCTACCGACATTAGGCTGGGGCGGTGCGTATTCGGGACATCGTCATCACGGGAAACCCCGTGCTTCACCGCCCGTGCACCCGTGTAGAACACATCGACGACCACCTCAAAGAGTTGGTTCAGGACATGTTCGCCACCATGGAACGTGCACCCGGTGTTGGTCTTGCCGCACCGCAGGTTGGGGTCGGCCTCGCCCTGTTCGTGTACGACTGGGTAGACGAAAACGAAGTTCAGCACCGTGGAGTTGCGATCAACCCGACGTTAATGATCGAGCCCGCGCCGATTGGCCCGCTCGATGAAGAGGACGAGCTCGAAGGGTGCTTGTCCGTCCCCGGGGAACGATTTCCTCTCCGCCGAAGCGACCGCGTCACCCTCACCGCAACGAACCTGGACGGCAACGAGTTCACCATCCACGCCGATGGTTGGCTCGCCAGAATCTTCCAACACGAGTTCGATCACCTGCTCGGGATCCTCTATGTCGATCGACTGGTCGAGCCTTTTCATGGCGAGGCGCGCGATGCGATTAGGCAGATTGGATGGGGTGTTCCCGGTTTCTCATGGCTACCGGGACGCGACCATCTCGAAGACTAAGCAGCCCATCCCATTGCGCGAAGAGCTGCCGCAACGGCGGCCGCAGCCATTACGACGACGATGAACGGCGCGCGAATCCTTAGCAACACCGCACCGACGACCAGAGCCGCGACTCTCGCGTCAACGACAATTGCGCCCCCGTTCGCAACGGTCTGAGTGACAACGAGTGACGCGAGCAGCGCTACCGTCAGAACATCGCTGATCCGCTGAATTCTCGGGTGCGCGGCGACACTGGCTGGCACGAGGTAACCCAGCAGTTTAGTTCCCAACACAACCGCAGAGGCAACCAGAATTGTGGTCCACAATGTCACGGGTGCCTCCGCTCGGCCAGGATAGCCATGACAATTCCCGCGGCCGCGGCGATGAGGACCGGTAATCCTGCCGGTGCTGTCGGCACGGTTAGCACGGTGATGACTGCTGCTACCGCAGCGACCGCGGCGGGTTGACGGGATTGAATCCGAGGCCACAACAATCCGAGGAACGCGGCGGCGGCGGCGGCATCCAATCCCCACGTCCGCGGATCGCCCAGCGCGTCTCCGAGAATCGCACCGGCGGCGGTCATGGCGTTCCATCCGACAAAAATTGCGGCGCCCGTGAGCCAGAACCCGATTCGCTGGGCGCGAGGCTCTGTTTGGGCAATTGCGACCGCGGTGCTTTCATCAATTGTCCAGTGGCCAGCCAACAGTCGCTTCCAGAAACCGGGTCCTACCACCGCGGACATTCGAACCGCATAGAGCCCGTTTCGCACACCCAGTAGCCCTGCCGCGGTGACGATGCTGAGGCCTGGCGCTCCGGTCGCTGCGAGACCAATCACCGCGAACTGCGAGCCCCCCGAGAACATGAACAGAGACAACACTTGGGTCTGCCAGAAATCGAGACCTGAGGCGACAGCCAACGCCCCGAAAGAGATTCCATACAGCGACACCGCGGCGGCAACGCCGAGCGACATGCTCACCGAAGCTCGCACTGTGCTGGACGTCACGACCCCGACTCGGTTGCGTATTTTGGATCAGTCGCGTATCTCAGCATTGGGAACGATGCGGTAACGGTAAAACCGACTCCTGGCACACGCTGGGTGTGCACGATTCCATCGAACGCCTCCGCCCGGCTTTTCATCTCTAACAGTCCCCGACCCGTGTTCTTTTCGATGAGCGCTTGGTGGTCGCTCTCGATTGTCACGCGCTCTGGCAACGTTTCACCCGCTTTGAGTGCACGAATCGTCGCAGCGTGCTCGCCGTCATCGTTGATGGCAATTGACAGTCCATGAGGACCCCACGTCATGAGAACATCGACCTCTGTTCCGATACCACCGTGGATTCGAGCATTATCAATTGCTTCGGTGATGATGCGGAACAGCGCGAGTTCAGCGGATTGCGACATTACGAACCGATCGCCCGTTTCTTCGAGGTTGACGATTAGTCCCTGTTCTTCGGCCTCGGCAAAGAGATTCGTGATGGAATCCAATGTGGGCCATTCCTCGACGGATTCAAAACCCTGTCCCGCAAGGTCCATCGCACGGCGCATGTCGTCCAGTGCGGTTTTCGCGGTCTCGGAAAGCAGTCGGGAATGACGTTTAAGTGCTGGACGGTCGTTGATTGCGAGAAATGCCGCACTCTCGGATCGAGCAAGCAATTGAACCAATGAACGGGTAACAATGGCCTGGTGTTCGTGGATGATGCGCAATCGGTCGGCCAATTCGGCGGCACGAAGCGCCGCCTCAGTCTGCCCGACCGACGGCGTTGCCGACAGTGAGACAGCGGAACGTGATTCGGTTACGTGACGAGACTGCAAATAGAAATACACCACCGCTGAAACGGCTATGACAATGACGACGGTGAGTAGTGTGTCCAGCGGTGACCAGGTGCCCATTGCTTCTCCTTGGAGGTGATTCTCCGAGCTCATTGCCCTAGGTGTTTGGCTCCCCGACTTGGACTCGAACCAAGAACCTATCGGTTAACAGCCGATTGCTCTGCCAATTGAGCTATCGAGGAAGGT
>WLFX01000126.1 GCA_009703545.1 Actinomycetota bacterium | reverse complement strand
CCTCGACGAATATGTCGTCGGTCAAGACGCCGCCAAGCGCGCTCTGTCTGTGGCCGTCTACAACCACTACAAGCGTGTGCGCGCCCAAGAGGGCGTGCGTCCTGCCGACGCGCACGACGAAATCGAAATCGCCAAGTCGAACATTTTGCTCATCGGCCCGACCGGTTGCGGCAAGACCTATCTGGCCCAGACACTTGCGAAGCGTCTCAACGTTCCTTTTGTCGTCGCCGATGCCACCGCATTGACCGAAGCCGGATATGTCGGCGAGGACGTCGAGAACATTCTCTTGAAGCTCATTCAGGCCGCCGACTTCGATGTCAAGCGCGCTGAGAAGGGCATCATCTATATTGACGAAATCGACAAGATTTCGCGCAAGGCCGAGAACCCCTCTATCACCCGCGACGTGTCGGGCGAGGGTGTCCAGCAAGCGCTTCTCAAGATTCTCGAGGGAACAGTCGCGAGCGTTCCGCCCCAAGGCGGTCGCAAGCACCCCCACCAAGAATTCCTCCAGATCGACACGACCAACGTTCTGTTCATCGTCGCCGGCGCGTTCGCGGGGCTCGAGGAAATCGTCTCCCAGCGCGTTGGCCGTCATGGCGTCGGGTTCGGCGCACCGCTGCAGCTCAAGGGCGAAGAGCAGAACCTGTTCGCCGAGGTTCAGCCTGAAGACCTCCACAAGTTCGGGTTGATTCCCGAGTTTATCGGCCGACTTCCCGTCATCGCCTCGGTTCTGCCGCTCGACCGCAGTGCACTCATCGATATCCTGACCGGACCGCGCAACGCGTTGGTCAAGCAATACCAAAAGATGTTTGAACTCGACGGAGTTGAACTCGAGTTTGATAAGGACGCACTCGAGTCAATCGCTGACCTCGCTGTCAAAAGGGGGACGGGCGCCCGTGGGCTCCGCGCCATCCTCGAAGACGTCCTCGGCCCGATTATGTTCGAGGTTCCGTCCACCGAGCTGATCGCCAAGGTTATTGTCACCAAGGAATCGGTCGATACCGGGGCCGCCCCGACCATGATCGAGCGCAAGATCCCCAAGGAAAAGTCGGCCTAACTGCCCTGTGGATGTATTTTGTCGCCTCGGTTTGACTGGTATTCTCTTCCTAAAGGTTCCACCCCGCTGAAACAGCCCCTGGGCTCTGTCGAAAGACTAGGCGGGGTGGTCATTTTAACAAGTGGATTTGATGCGGACCTGGTAAACGACGAACCCACGAATCGTCCTTCGTTTCTGAAGCCCTAAAGGTTGCCCACGCGTAGTGATCCGCAATTTGACCATTGACATCGTGTTTCACGGGACGAAAAAGCACACGAAAGGTTCGTGCGCTTGACTTGAGTTTGCCTTTGAGCTGACGCAAAACCGCCGCCCGTCGCGTTGCGGTCAGAGCAGTGTCGAACAGAAGCACGACAATTTCGTCCCGGATTCTAAAAGTTTTTTCTAATTCTTCGACCAATCGAGCACCCAGGTAAGCGAGGAGAGCCGGAGGCGCACGCAATTCTTCTGTAATGCGCCACTTATCGACAACCATTGAAATGACCCGGCAAGAATGTGCGGTGGCGCATAGTTCTCCGATGAATCGATTTCTCGTGCCGACAGTGTTGCTAGTGGCATGAAATGGAACCTCAGCGATGAGCCCGCGCGACAGAAATTCGTAGGTCAACGCGGAAAGTCCGGCACCGCATTCCAGAGGAGTTTGAGTGATGTGGGCTGACAGGACGAAGTGTCGAGTTCCCTTTTCAGAGAAATCGAAGTTACCAGACTCATCGATGAAGACGAACAACGGGTCGCCAGAGCCAACCAAATCTGATGACCGCATTCGCCCATTGTTTCGGGCGACTCCGCTTTCTTGACGACCAACCCAACGGATTGTGGAAAACTAACGGCCCATCTCGTAGGTCACCCAGGTTTGACGGGTCGCGAGTTTGTCATACACGCTCTGAGCGGTGACGTTGTCGTCCGCGGTGATCCACGAAATCGTGCCGCCGCCGTTCGCGTCGGCGTGAGCCCGCAGGGCGTTAATGATGTGAGTTCCAGCGCCATGACCCCGAGCCACCGACGAGGTGTACAGATCGTCGAGGAACCAGGCCGGACCGCCTGTGAATGTGTCCCAGTGGGTGCGCATGTGTCCGAATCCGACGACCGCGCTGTCGATCTCGGCGACCCACGCCTTCGTCGGGTGCTTCGGGTCCATCAGCCAACCCCAGACGGTCGAGATTTGCGGTTCGGTGAACTCGGTTTCGTAAAACACCCCGTAGGCAACGAACAGTTCTCGCCAGATGGTTTCGTCGCGAGAATCAATCGGTCGAACGGAGACTGTCATGCTGTCACTGTACTCCTCTGACCAGCAGGTCAACTATTCGGCGGATTCCTCGAGTTCGATGGCGGTGACGGCAACCTCGGTCGATTCGACGAGCGTGAGGTTCACGATTCGACCAACCGCGGCAAGATCGGCCTTCGCTTCAGCGAGAAGCGTCGGGCCGGTAATCGTGGCATTGGTCACCACAGTCTTTTGCGACGCCTTTGCGTCTGTCTTGGCGCCGCGAATACCGACGAGGGCGACCCCGCACAAATCGAGAAGCCCAGAGCTGGGTTCCTCGAATGGGATTTCAGAGACGGTCGGCCACGGCGCGATGTGAATCGAGCCGTCGTGTGTCCACCGCCAGACCTCTTCCGTCGCAAACGGGATGACCGGAGCGAGCAGACGCAGGAACACGTCGATTGCGAGGCGCAGCGCCGCAACGGCAGATGCCTGTTCTGGCGAAATCTCGTCGCGATAGGCACGTTCCTTGACGAGTTCGAGGTAGTCGTCGGTGAACGTCCAGAAGAACTGTTCCGTCACCTCGAGGGCGCGGGCGTGGTCGAAGTTGTCGTAGGACTCCGTCGCGATGCGCACGACCTCGGTGAGGCGGCGCAACAGGTCGATGTCAATCGGCTCGGTGATCGGTGCACCCTCGGTGTGTGGGAACGAATAGACGAACTTCGCCGCGTTGAGCACCTTGATGGCAAGTCGCCGACCAATCTTGATCTGCTTCGGGTTCTCTGGGTCGAACGCCGCGTCCGTTCCGAGGCGGCTTGACGCCGCCCAGTATCGAACCGCGTCCGAGCCGTGCTCGTCAAGCATCCCCTGCGGGGTGACGACATTCCCCTTCGACTTCGACATCTTCTTTCGGTCGGGGTCGACGATGAAACCCGAGATTCCGGCGTGTTCCCAGGGCGCGACACCGTGTTCGAGTTCGGCGCGAAGGACCGTCGAGAACAGCCACGTGCGAATGATGTCTTGGCCCTGCGATCGAAGCGAATACGGGAAGACGAGGTTCCAGAGTTCGTCGTCTTCGCCCCACTTGCCGGCGATCTGCGGGGTGAGCGACGAGGTCGCCCACGTGTCCATGACATCGACTTCGCCGATGAATCCACCGGCGACTCCGCGTTGGTCGTTGTCGTATCCCGGGGCGGGCTGTGACGACGGGTCGACGGGTAGTTGGTCCTCGGTCGGGACGATGGGGGAGTCGAACACGGGGTTGCCCTCGCCATCGAGTGGGTACCACACGGGAATGGGCACACCGAAGAAGCGCTGGCGCGAGACCAACCAGTCGCCGTTGAGGCCGCCGACCCAGTT
>WLFX01000125.1 GCA_009703545.1 Actinomycetota bacterium | reverse complement strand
CTTCTTTGCTATTGGAATTCATGCCGCATTTTCGGGAACCGATGTCGGGTCATGGTGGTACGCGGCAATATCAATCTTCGTCATTTCAATGGCGATGATTGCGCTCATGATCCGTTTCGCAGTCATCTCGTTAAGGGAACGGCGCGCCGTGGCTGATGCGAAGGTATCCGAACTCCGAAGGGCCGCTCAAGCTGCCCGCGATGCTGTCGTTCTCGAAAATCCCGACGAGGATAGTCGCGACAAGCGAACAATGGTGGTGCAAAAAGTTACGAGTCTCGCTAAGAACGTTCTCGGAATTCGGCTTATCCCGGTTGGTGGAGGACGAACCGCATGGTGGGATGCGGGATCACACATTACCCTTCACCTTCCCAACGGCATGGAACGCCAGTATTCTCTCTGCGGCGACAGCACCGACCGCGCGGGTTACGACATCGCCGTCCTCGACACCCACGGGCCAGAGGGCGGATCGACGTGGATTCACAACAACGTTAAAGCGGGAACTGTGATGACGGTAAGCGGCCCGCGTAATCATTTCCCGCTTGTCCCGGCTCGAACTTATTTGTTCATCGCCGGCGGAATCGGAATTACCCCGATCCGGGCCATGATTGAATCCCTTCCTGCAAAACGCGACTGGCATTTGTTGTATTTGGGCAAGAACAAGGACGGGATGGCCTTTGCCGACGAGGTAGTGGCCGAACACGGCAAACGAGTCACTGTTCATGAATCGGACACAACGGGTCGTTTCGACCTGTCACGGTTGTTGGAATCAACCAACGCAGACGTCTATTGCTGTGGTCCCGAAACGCTGATGTCTGAGATCGAACAAAGGGTCGAACGTAATCGAGCCCACGTAGAGCGCTTCAATCCGGTACTCCGTGAAATTGAAGGTGGAGCACGGCCGTTTGTTGTGCGACTCGCTTCGTCGGGCAAAAAAGTCAACGTCGCGGCGAACGTCAGCATCACCGATGCGCTCGCAAAAGCGGGGGTTTCCATTGATACGTCGTGTGGCAAAGGGGTGTGTGGCACGTGCGAGACCCGGATTGTGGATGGAAAACCGAGCCACCTCGACAGTGTGATGTCTGATGCGGATAAAGACAAACTAGGAGTTATGTACCCCTGTGTGTCACGCGCGGACGGTGCCGAAATAACGCTTGACGCCTAGTCGACATCGAACTCGTCGTCAACCCAGGCGTTATCATCCCTCCGCAGCGCCTGCCACGCGACGTACGCGGCTCCGGCTACAATCGCGACCGCCAGCCCCGTGGCAATAAATCCGCCAATGCTTGACTTTTTAGGCGCAAGGGCTGTTCTCTGAACGACCTTTCGGCCCGCAAGTTGAGTCAAATTGGACAGTAACTTTCCCGTCGACTCAAGAAGGTCACGCTGACGGCCGAAAACCGAGTTTGCGGCATCGCGAATTAGCGCGCGTTCTCGCGAATACGACTTTGCCATCATTACTCCTTCGACCTCTACATTATGACTCACCAATGTCTCGAACGCACATCGAGACGAGGCAGAATAGACGTATGTCAATTCATACGCAGACCGCAACGATTCACACCAATCACGGGGAAATTCGAATTAATCTATTTGGGAATCACGCGCCGGCCACGGTGGCGAACTTCGTCGGTCTTGCCGATGGAACCAAGGAATGGACGCACCCGGAGTCCGGAGAAAAGATGACCACGCCGCTCTACGAGGGAGTCATTTTCCACCGAATCATTCCTGGTTTCATGATTCAGGGGGGCGATCCTCTTGGATTGGGAATTGGCGGCCCAGGATACAAGTTCGACGATGAGATTCACCCAGAACTGAACTTCACCCAGCCATTTATCATGGCGATGGCTAACTCCGGACCCGGTACGAATGGATCACAGTTTTTTATCACCACCGCACCCACGCCGTGGCTCCAGGCAAAACACACGATATTCGGTGAAGTTGCTGATGATGAGTCCCGGGCCATCGTGACGGCAATCGAATCGGTTCCGACCGGGGCGAACGACAAGCCGATTGAGCCAGTCGTGATGTCGCACGTCACCGTGTCGTGACAAACCAGTTGTGGTCGAGTATTCGACGGAGTAAAACACCGGCTACCTTCGCCCTGTTGGGTGTTATCGCGCTCGGTTATGTTGCTCAGCTCGTGTTTGGGGAATCCCTTGTGTATTCCTTTGGGTTTTACCCTCCATTGATGTGGGCAGAACCATGGCGAATGATCACGTCGGCATTCATTCACAGCGGAATCATGCACGTCATGTTCAACGGATACTCTCTGTGGGTTCTCGGCAACCTAATCGAACGCGTGATCGGGCCGGCACGATTCCTGCTTGTCTTTACCGTGTCGGTCATCACCGGATGCCTCGCCGTCATGGTTCTCAGCCCGGAATCGTTGACGGTAGGTGCGTCGGCAGGGATTTTCGGTCTTTTTTCCGCGCTTTTCGTGATTAACCGAGGATTGGGAGGCAACAACGTTTCTCTTCTCGCCATCATTGGACTCAACCTGGCAATTGGATTCATCGTGCCGGGAATCGCCTGGCAAGCTCACGTGGGCGGGCTGATAGGCGGACTCGTGACAACACTGTTACTGAGACGCACACGGCACTAAAACAAATTATTCACAGAGTTATCCACATGAGTGGATAATTACACCCTTGTAATTCGCACCTAGCGCCAACGAGTGGTCATGAGGAATCCGATGAACATCAGACCAAAACCAATAACGATGTTGAGCGCGCCCACCGACGGAATCGGAAACAGACCGGCGCTGACATAAAACGTCAATATCCACGCGAGGCCAACAATCATGAAGCCGAACATGATGGGCTTGAACCAGATCGGGTTAGGCGTATCGTGACCGGCGCGCGTCGAACTGTTGACCGGGTAAGCGTCGTCGAGAGTTTTCTTTGCCATATCTCCAGCATACCGATACCCGATTGCGCTAGGAAACCGCAGTTACACTTGGAGACGTGCCCCCTCGATTCGACAAACCAAACTTTCGATTAACCAAAATCGAATCCCGTCGTCGAACATCCGCGAACTCTGATTCGGAGGTGACTGGCCGCAACTATACGCTGCGAGAGCCACCGAAAACCATTAGATCGATTGACGAAATTATCGCCCAGAATCGCCGTCGATCCATCATTGACTGGCGGGGAATTGGAATTCTGGTCACGACAAGAGAATTTGTCGACCGAGCAATCGGAATCGCCGGTGAAATGTTGATGACTGCAGGAATGTTTGTTCTCTTGTTCCTCGGATGGCATGTGTGGTTCAACGATGTGGTTTTAGGCGCAGCCCAGGACAAGGCGTCCGCAACACTGTCACAACAGTGGCAGATCGCAACACGTGGGCAAACTGAATTTGATCGCGCAATTGGCTCATCGGATGGCGTTTTCGTCACGTCGGTGCCTCCGGTCCTTCCACGAGTGAACGATGCCGAAGCCTTCGCGAATCTCATAATCCCTCGTTTTGGTGACAGGTACGTGCGAACAATTGCAGAAACAGTGGATATCGCGAGCGTTCTCAATAACACCGCAACTTCCGTCGGCCACTATCCTTCGTCGAACCTTCTTGGTGAGTTGGGAAATTTTGCGATTGCGGGTCACAGGACCACTTATGGCGCGGCATTTGGATGG
>WLFX01000124.1 GCA_009703545.1 Actinomycetota bacterium | reverse complement strand
ATTCGCGACTTCGCGAAACCGGCCAATGATTGGTCGGCTGGACATCGCGGGATCGATATTCAGGCGGCCCCCGGTGCTGAGGTTCGAGCACCTGTGGCGGGTCGGGTGACCTTCGTCGGTCCTGTCGCCGGTCGCGGGGTGATCGTGCTACGAACGCTCGAGGACGGCGACGTCACGCTGGAACCGATCGAGCCTGCGATTCTTCTCGGGGACGTCGTGAACTCCGGCGACATCGTCGGATTCGTTCGTGGTGGGCACCTCGGCGATAACGCGCTGCACCTCGGGCTGCGGGTCGCGGGCGAATACGTCGACCCAGCGCCGTACCTACCGCTTCAACCGCGGATCGTCATCTACGACTCGTGGCTCAATTCCTATGCCCTGGGATGAGCCGACGCGTAGGCCTTCTTTAGTCGTTCACTAGAGACGTGCGTGTAAATCTGAGTCGTGCCGACACTTGAATGCCCGAGGATTTCCTGAACACTCCGCAGATCGGCTCCGCCGTCCAGTAGGTGTGTCGCTGCGGTGTGCCGCAGAATGTGCGGTCCTTTGGGGCCGGCTCCCGGCATCGCACCGATGATGGCGGCGACGACGCCGTAGACCGTCCGCGTCGTGAGAGGTTTTCCGCGAGCGCCAACAAACAGGTGTGTAATGTCTGCCGTGACCGGGAGTGAGGGGCGAGCGTTGTCGCGGTAATCCATCAACGCCTCCCGCGCAGGGACACCGAACGGGACAACTCGTTCCTTTGCGCCTTTTCCTAGCACTCGAACCGTCGAATCAGCCCAATCGATGTCGCCGAGGCGGATTCCGACGAGTTCCGAGACCCGAATCGCCGAAGCGTAGAGCAATTCCCAGATTGCGAGGTCGCGGACAGCGATGGGGTCGCCTGTCGCAGCCCTCGCCGCAAGGTCGTCTAATACGTGACCCATCGCGGTCGCGGCGACCACTCGCGGAAGGTGAGCGGGTTTTTTCGGGGCAGAAAGCCGAGCGGCAACATTCGCCGGAATGTCTCCGCGCGAGTGCGCCCAGTGAAAGAAGGACTTGACCGCCGAGACGCGGCGACCGATGGAACTTGCTGCGTCTCCCGCGGTGGACATCGCCCACACCCACGATCGGCAGTCCTCGAGCGAAATCTGAGACAATTCAGTTGTTTCGGCCGATTTCAGCGATTGGACAAACGAATCGAGATCGCCGCGATAGGCGCGGACCGTGTGCGAGCTCGCATCGCGCGCCTCCTCTAATTCAACGAGGTAGCGCGCGACGGACTCGTCGACTCTCATGTCAACCAGTGTGCGCGTGAAACCGCTAATTATTTGTTGGACACACCCGTTTTGCGAGGAAGCCACATGCGCTCCCCCACCAGGAAAGTCAGCGACGGAACAACGACGGTACGCACGAGCAGCGTGTCGAGCAAGACGCCGACACAGACGATGACACCAATCTGCGTCAGTGTGATGAGCGGCAAGACTCCAAGAACGGCGAACACGGCGGCGAGCAGCACACCAGCGCTCGTGATGACTCCTCCGGTTGCGCCCAGTGCCGTCACCATTCCTGCCCTGATTCCGGCGGGTTTACCGTTCACCAGAATCTCGGATTCCTCTTTTACACGCGTCATGAGGAACATGTTGTAGTCGATACCCAGCGCCACCAGGAATAGGAACGACAGCACGATCACGTTTCCGTCGAGTGCGGGGAATCCCCAAATGTTCTGAAACAACAACCATGACGAGCCGATAGCCGCGAAATACGACGCAACGACGGTCGCGAGAAGGATCGCGGGGGCAACCAACGACCGCAACACGAGAACCAAGATGATGAACACGACGGCGAGGACGGAGGGGAAGACCAGCTTTTGGTCGGCATCGATCGCAATCTCGGTGTCCAGAACTTGTGCGTCGTTGCCACCCACCAGAGCGAGTCCGTCACCGACCGAATCGAGCCCGGTTCGGAATGTCGCGATGGCATTCTTTGCGCCATCCGATTCCGCAGCAAAGTCGAGTGTCGCCGTGATCTGCGTCCAACCATCGTTCGTTTCGCCCACGGTCGAAAAGGTGGGTTCCGGCTCGGGCGCCGGCGCGATGACGACTCCTGGGATTGGCGGAGCCGCAAAAACAGGAGGTGCCGGAATCTCGACAAGAAGATCCTTGTTGTCCTCGAGATAGGCCTGAACTTCGTCGACATCGCTCTCGGAGGCCATGATCGTGAATCCCGAGCCCTGGAATTGCTCGAACTTGTCGGACAGTATTTCAATTCCCGTAACCGCGCCAGGCTTGGTGAGGAAACGCTCGTTCGCTGTCAGTCCGGTCTGGATGCCCATCGCGGGTAGGGCGAGTCCGATAGCGAGAAGAGCCGAGCCGATGCTGAAGAGCACTGGACGACGCGCGATGGTGTGCCCGGCGCGCGCCCACATGCTTTCACGCTTGGGCTTTGTGCCGAACTTCGGGGTCAGCGGCCAGAAAATCCAGCGCGGCCAGAGGACCAGCGCGAACGGCAACACAACGATGCCGGAAATCATAGCCACGGCGATGCCGACGAATCCAGCGAGACCGAGATTGCGGCTCGAATCCAATTGGGCGAATAGGAGGACAGCCATTACGACCAACACGGTTCCACCCGAGGCGAGAATCGCAGGGGCTGTCCCGCGAACGGCCTTGGCCATTGAATCGGCGCGCGACTCGAACTTGAGAAGTTCCTCGCGGTAGCGCGAGATGATCAAGAGTGCATAGTTGGTCCCTGCACCAAAGACGAGTACAGAGAGGATTCCGGTCGTCGATGCGTCCAACTGGCCGCCGAGCATGTCGGCCGCCTTTTTCGCCATCGCACCGGCAAGGCCATCTGCAAGGCCCACAACCAACAGCGGAACAATCCACAAAATGGGCGAACGATAGGTGATGAGAAGCAGCACGACAACGACGCTGGCGGTAACGATCAATAACGTGAGATCGGCGCCGGCAAACACGTTAGAAATGTCAATTGCGAAGCCCTCAGGTCCGGACAGGTAGAGGTCTACCCCAGGCAGACCGGTCCCGGCGATTTCTCGAATGTCGTCGTAGCGCTCTTTTTGGACGTCGACGACGTTTGTTTTGTCCAGCGGAATAATGGCCGACACGGTTGTGCCGTCTTCGGAAACTTGGGCGGGAATCGCCACCTCGAGGTCGGTGTGTGCGGCATAAATGTCGGCTACGTTGTCGTTGATGGTGGTGATTTCGTCGTCAGAGAGTTCGGACGATTTGGTGAACACGAGGAAAATCGACGTGCCGGCAGAGTCGGGGAATTCGGCGCTGATTCGAGCAACCTCTGCGGCTTCCGACGCAGTTGGCGCTCCACTCTCGGGGGCGGTCTCTTCGTTGGTCGTGGCGGACAAGAAGAACATCGCACCGGCAACGGCGGTCGCCAAGACCATTGCAATCAGGGCGGACCAGAATCGGTAAGTCTTGTTCAAGAACATGGCAAATCTCCATACTTTTTCGTCACCCGCACGGTGGCTAGTTTCCTCTAGCGTATCGAATTGGGTTCGGCTAAAGGTCGGCGGACTGCTCGCGTTCCGCGGAATTGAAATCGGACGTTTTACTGGAAATCATCTCGCGAAGTTCAGCGAAAGACATGGTATCTACCATCGCGCGTAACGTCGCTGGATAGCCCGAAATATGCTCGTAGATCT
>WLFX01000123.1 GCA_009703545.1 Actinomycetota bacterium | reverse complement strand
GGTGGACATCGATGATGTAGCCATTGCGGCGACCACTCAGGAAGGCGATCAGGGGTTAACCTTGGGCAGAACGGTGGCACTCGCAGCCGGGCTCCCGCAATCCGTTCCTGGCTTCGCGATTGATCGCATGTGTGCTGGCGGAATGACGTCGATGACAACTCTGGGATCGGGAATCGGTTGGGGGCAGATTGACGTTGCTATCGCCGGTGGGGTCGAGCACATGGGCCGCCACCCGATGCAGTTTGCCACGAAAGCGAACCCCGCGATGGTCGATGCTGGACTGTTGACCGAAGAGTCCTTAGCGATGGGATATACCGCTGAAATTTTGCACGACAATTTTCCCGCAATCACACAAGACCGAACCGACGCCTACGCGGAACAAAGTCAACGTCGGGCGGCGGCGGCTTATGACGCCGGGCTCATCCAACCAGACCTCGTCATTATCGAAACGACGAACGGTCTCGCGGACAGCGACGAACAACTTCGGCCCACAACAACGCGCGATTCTCTCGCTAATCTGGCAACGCCTTTCCGAGAAAATGGCCGGGTGACTGCCGGAAATGCTTCCCCGCTCACCGACGGCTCGACGATGTCCCTTCTGGCTGGGGACGATGCCGTGACTCGATACGGGCTCACTCCCAAAATGAGGCTCGTCTCCTACGCGTTCGCTGGCGTTTCGCCGGACGAGATGGGACTAGGACCAATTCCTGCGACCGAGAAGGCACTCGCCAAGGCTGGTCTCTCCATCACTGACATAGGCGCGATTGAGATCAATGAAGCGTTCGCCGTCCAGGTCCTGGCTTTCGCTGATCACTTCGCTATCGACCAAACCTCCGAAAAGTTGAACCCATGGGGCGGCGCCATCGCCTTTGGTCACCCTCTCGCCAGTTCGGGTGTTCGCCTCGCAATTCAACTTGCTGGTCAATTCGCAGCGGATCACTCAATTCGATATGGAATCACGACGATGTGTGTTGGCCTAGGGCAAGGCGGCACAATGGTCTGGGAAAATCCCAACTTCAGCGCATGATTGACTACCCCGACGAGGATTTCCCCGCTTTCGCCGAGTTCACCGAGGAAATCAGCCCTGCCGGCAAACGTGTCGGCGTGTTGACGTTAACAAACCACGACGATCGTCGCCCAACAACCCTGGGACCCCTGGGACTCGCCCGACTCGGTGAAGCGATTGACGAGTTCGCGTCACGATCTGTCAACTTTGCGGCGCTTATCGTTACAGGAAGCGGACGAACATTTTGCGCAGGTGCAAACCTCGACACTCTATCCAATCCACGCCATTTCGGTGACGCACTTCAATTGGCGCAAGAAGGCCACCGAGTTTTGGCAAAACTGACGAACCTCGGAATCCCCACCATCGCCGCAATCAACGGTACGGCGCTTGGAGGAGGCTTGGAACTTGCTTTGCACTGCAACCATCGCGTGTCGCAGGACGGTCCGATCGCGATCGGGCTTCCAGAAATCGGACTCGGTTTGGTTCCCGGATGGGGCGGTGCAACACTGCTACCTCAACTAATCGGAATCGAGTCCGCGCTTCGGGTGATGGTGGACAACGCCATCGTGGGAAAAACGCTGTCGCCCCAGGTCGCTCTCGAACTCGGAATTGTCGATGCGATTGCACCGAATGCCTTGAACGGCGCTCTCGTATTGGTCGATTCGCAGGAACCTCTCGCCCGCGCGGACCGAACTGCGAATCTCTCCGACGCTGGTCCTCACATTGACGCGACAATCGACCGTTACGTCGGACGCACCGGTAACCCAATTGGTGCTCTGACACACCTGCGACGAGTGCTTCATCACTCGCTCATCTCTACACAAAAAGAATCATTTGAAGCGGAAGACGCCGCACTCGCTGACCTCATGACAACCTCAGAGTTCCGATCTCGCCTGTATGCGTTTCGAGTCACCGGTGCGGCGCACAAATCGCCGCGGGGAACTCCCGCAACACCGCCGCGAGATATCAGCACCGTCGGAGTCGTTGGCGCTGGTCTGATGGCGTGCCAAATTGCTCTCGCCTTCGCGGAGTCACGCGAAGGACGCGTCACCATCACCGACGTGACACAAGAGAAATTGGATGCTGCTCATGGCCGCGTTTCTGACTGGCTGGCTGCTCGAGTCACCAAAGGCACACTAACGTCGGATGCTCAATCGGAAATCATGTCTCGAATCGTGACAACACTGTCTATCGAGGATTTCGCTGGATGCGATCTCGTCATCGAGGCGGTCTTCGAGGATCTCGCGGTGAAAAGGGACGTGCTGACGGCTTTAGAGGCCGTCGTTCCCGCGGGGTGCATCATTGCGTCGAACACGTCATCATTGTCCATTGGGACCATGGCGTCGTTCGTGTCACATCCCAACAGAATTGCGGGCATTCACTTCTTCAACCCCGTCGCGTCAATGAAACTGGTCGAGGTTGTGAGAAACGGCAGTCAATCGGAGGAGACTCTGGCCACGGCGATTTCGATTGCGCAATCACTCGGGAAAACCCCCGTCATTGTGGCTGACCAACCCGGGTTCGTGGTCAACCGACTCCTCTCCACATTCCTCGGTGAGTCACTGCGGCTCGTCGAAACTGGCGTTTCCGCAGCAGATATCTCCAAGGCACTTGCGCCACTTCGTCTTCCCATGTCACCTTTCGCCCTCATCGATCTGATTGGAAGAACGGTTTCTTTATCGATGTTGGAATCGCTCTATGCGAGCGCACCCGATCGATTCTTTGTCGGTGACACGCTACGAGCGGTCACCGCAACACCGTCGTCACTATCGGTAGGCGATGACCTCGCCACACTGATCAAGGAAAATCGAGTCCTCACGAGCAGCGAGATCCACAACATCGTGGTCGACGCCCTGGCTCGTGAAGTTCGGATTATGTTCGACGCCGGTGTCGTTGAGAATATTTCCGACATCGATCTCTGCATGATTAACGGCGCCGGCTGGCCCACCGCGATTGGCGGTCTGACGCCGTACCTAGACGCCTGTGGTGCAAGCGAACGAGCGGCGGGCGGACTCTTCCACCCCACTTTAGGATTCGCCTAACGATTCTTCGGCTTCGCCTTGGGAACCGTCGACCCCTTGAGTTGGCTCACGATTTTTGTCGCGATGGCATCGGGGGTAAGGCCGACTCTCGACAGAATGTTCCCACGCGTGTCATGTTCAAGAAATTCATCCGGCAGACCAAGTTCGTCAACGCCCGTGTCGACGCCGGCGTGACGGAGTTCCTGCCGGATACGGGTCCCAACGCCTCCAACACGAATGCCGTCCTCAATCGACACGACAATTCGATGCACTCGGGCAAAATCAACGATCGACGATGCGACCGGAATAACCCAGCGTGGATCAACAACCGTCGAACCAATTCCAGACGCAGCGAGACGTTCCGCGACGTCGAGCGCGAGGGTGGCCATCGCTCCGACCGCAACGATGAGCACATCGTGGGTTGAATCTTCACGGAGCACGTCCACACCGTCGCGCGTGCGTCGATTGGCCGGAATGCTCTCGACAACATTCCCTTTGGGGAAGCGAACGACAGTGGGTCCGTCGTTGACCACGACCGCTTCGGCGAGCTCCTCGCGCAAGGTCGATGCATCCCGAGGAGCCGCAATTCGAATTCCCGGGACAATCTGCAACATGGCGAGATCCCACATTCCGTGATGCGACGCACC
>WLFX01000122.1 GCA_009703545.1 Actinomycetota bacterium | reverse complement strand
CGACCTGAATGTCGGCTCCGCCGGTGTATCCGGATGCGGTGGCCACGGCTCGAGCCGCACGAATGACGAGGTTCGATTCGTCCACCGTCAGGTGACTCGTGTCGATCGGTCCAGAAAAACTCGCGGTGAAACCGTCTGATTCCGTTGCCGTGACTTCCTCGAGAAGCGACACGGCTTGGTAAATGGTGGCGACGTCGTGATAGCCGTCGTCACCGAGCGGGCCGACGCGAAGGCACACGTTAATCTTGCCCGGCGCCGTTGCCGTGACCGAATGCGCACTCATATCACGAGCCTAAACCCGCTCCCCCACCTGTTTTTGCAGACAATCCACACCCTCCCACCTGTTCCTGCAGACATTTCTCATAAAAGTCGAGCTAGCTCCTTAAATCTGCGATTTGTCTGCAGAAACAAGTGGGGTTAGGAGGGCACAGAGGCGAGGGCGACGAACTGAGTGAGAGTGAGCTGCTCGCCGCGCGCGCCGGAGTCAATGCCCGCCGCCTCGCACAGGTCGGCCGCGGCGGTCGTCGAGACTGCAATCGCGGACAACGCCTGGCGCAGAGTCTTGCGGCGCTGCCCAAACGCGGCATCCGCGATGGCGAATGTTCGGCGTCGAAGCGTCTCGTCGCCCGGGGTCGCATGGGCCGTCATCCCGACAAGTACGGAATCGACGTTGGGTTCTGGCCAGAACACGCGGCGGGACACGGTGCCTTCGACATTCCAGTCGCCCCACCACGCCGCCTTGACGCTTGGGACTCCATAAACCTTGGACCCGGGGTCGGCGGCGATGCGATGACCGACCTCGGCCTGAACCATAACAAGGACACGGCGAATCGTGGGAAACGTCTCGAGCAGGTGGATAAGTACGGGCACAGACACGTTATACGGCAGATTGGCAACAACGGCGGTCGGTGCATCGGGCAGTTCCGTGACGGTTAGCGCATCGGCCTGGATGACCGTCAACATGTCTGCGGTAACCCCATGTGTCTCGGCCGTCGCCGGCAATTCCGCGGCAAGTCTGGGGTCGATTTCGATCGCGGTGACAGGGTGTCCCTGCTCGAGTAACCCGAGAGTCAACGAACCGAGTCCGGGGCCGACCTCGACCACGGTTTCTCCATCATGCAGTTTCGCGGCCGTGACAATCTTGCGAACCGTGTTTGCGTCGTGAACAAAGTTCTGTCCCCACTTTTTCGTCGGCGACACGTCGAGGCGCTCAGCGAGGGCACGAATCTCGGTCGCACCGAGAAGCGTCACCACGTTCCGTACACCGTTTCGGTGTTGCGGGCAACGTCCGCTCCGAGTTCGTCGACCGACACCCCGAGATGTTCTGCCATAAACCTCAGGGTCAGCGGGATGAGGTACGGGCCGTTCGGCCGTCCGCGGAACGGCGTTGGGGTGAGAAACGGTGCGTCCGTTTCGACCAACACGAGTTCACGTGGTGCAACGGACAGTGCGGCGCGAATACCCTTGGCGTTACCGAAGGTCACGGTTCCCGCGAATGACATGTACCACCCGTGGTCGGCACAAATTCGCGCGAGTTCCTCGTCACCCGAGAAGCAGTGGAAGACGGTTTTCTCCGGCGCGCCGACGCGCACCAGTGTCTCTACCACTGCGCCGTGCGCATCGCGGTCGTGAATCTGAAGTGCGAGGCCGTTGGCCTTCGCAATATCGATGTGCGCCTCGAACGAGTACAGTTGCGGTGCTCGACCGGGCACGTCCGTGCGAAAGAAATCTAAGCCGGTCTCGCCGACAGCACGAACTCGGTCGCGCGACGCCAACTCGGCGATTCCCGCGATGTGTTCGTCGAGCACCCCCCGTTCAGCCAACCGCGGCGCTTCGTTCGGATGAATGGCAACAGCGGCCAACACGCGCGGGTCCCGCTCGGCGAGGTCGGCTCCCCAGCGCGACGTCTCAAGATCGGTTCCGACCTGAACAACACCCTTGATCCCTACCTCGACGGCACGGCGAAGGTTCTCCTCGGGAGGAAGCGGGTTCTCACCATCCGCGATTTCGAGGTGCGTGTGGTTGTCATAGACGGGGACCGTCAAAGGTTCGGGCAGCGGCGGGAACTCAAGATCACGCTTGACGTCACCGTCGGTGTCCTTTCGCGCCCGCAGCGGTTCCGACACTGCTATTCCTCGATGCGGGGGAACAACGAGTCGAGGCTCGACACGCGGATTCCCGCAGGTGCAATCCCCCACTGGCCCGCGCGCGACAGGTGTTGGTCGGTCAATTCGCCGAGCGCCTCTCCAAGCCCAAGCGCGTCCCACAACTTTTGAGTCGCGGTCGGCATGACGGGCGACAGCCCCACCGCAATAGCGCGAAGCCCTTCGACCGCGGTGTACAACACGGTGTGCAGACGGTCGCGATTCGCGTTGTCCTTTGCGAGGACCCATGGCTCTTGTTCCGTGATGTACAGATTCAGCGCGTCGACGATTGTCCACACCGCGTTGATGGCGTCGTGAATCGCAAGACGATCGACGGCCTTGTTCGCGGTCTCGAACGCCCGAGATACGGTGTCGACGATGACGGCATCAGCGTCGTTGAGTTCCGTGGCGGCTGGCACGACATCGTTGCAATACCGATTGACCATGGCGATGACGCGGCTCGCGAGGTTTCCGAAACCGTTCGCCAACTCGGCCTGATAACGCGCGGCGAGGTCCTCCCACGAGAACGACCCGTCCTGGCCAAAGTTGATGGCGCTCAAGAAGTAATAGCGGAACGCGTCGGCGCCGAACACGTCCGTGATCTGATGTGGAGCGATGCCAGTCAGTTTTGACTTTGACATCTTCTCGCCGCCGACGAGCAACCAGCCGTGACCGAAGACGCGCCTCGGTGGCTGAAGTCCGGCGGCCATGAGCATCGCGGGCCAGATGACCGCGTGGAATCGGGCGATGTCTTTGCCGACAATGTGAATCGCGGGCCAGCGCTGCGCGAATTCGTCGTCGTCCGCGCCCCACCCCGTTGCCGAGATGTAGTTGAGTAGGGCGTCAAACCAGACGTAGACGACGTGGCTGTCATCCCACGGGATTTTGACACCCCAGTCGAAGGTCGCGCGCGAGATCGAAAGGTCGTCGAGTCCGCGCTTGACGAACGAGATGATTTCGTTGCGAACGCTCTCGGGCTGAATGAAGTCGGGCTGAGATTCGTAAAGGTCGAGAAGCTTCTGTTGGAAGTCGCTCATCCGGAAGAAATAGTTTGATTCTTTGAGGGTTTCAATGGGACGGGTGTGAATCGCGCACACCTTTTCGCCGGGGAAATCGTCGCCGCCATCGAGCAGGTCGCCCGGCTGCTTGTATTCCTCACACCCAACGCAATAAAAACCTTCGTATTCGCCGGAATAGATGAACCCGTCGTCTTTGAGTTTCTGCAGGAATTTCGAGACCGCCACCTCGTGTCGCTCGTCGGTCGTGCGAATGAAGTCGTCGTTCTGAATCGTGATCGTGTCGAGCAGTGGCAACCATGCATCGGCGACGAGCTTGTCGGCCCATTCCTTCGGAGTGACGCCGTTCGCGGTCGACGTGCGCAGAATCTTCTGGCCGTGTTCGTCGGTGCCGGTCAACAGCCAGGCGTTTTTGCCTTTCTGGCGGTTCCACCGAGCGAGGACGTCAGCAGCCACCTCCGTGTACGCGTGACCGATGTGCGGAACATCGTTGACGTAAAAAATCGGGGTGGTAAT
>WLFX01000121.1 GCA_009703545.1 Actinomycetota bacterium | reverse complement strand
CTATTCCTGACGCAGTTACCGAGGGTGTCTCGATTGAAGTTCCGGCTTCCGCCGACTCGACGCTCCTCGTGTCGACCAGCGTCGACAGCGAAGCAGTGTATTCACGTCGGCACTCTGGGGTGTCGAGCACCCCGGAACCGTCGTCAATGCTGACGGATGATCGACTTCTCGATGTCAAAGAGAGGCCGGTTGTTCCCCGCGGTTGGTGGCAACGGGCGATTTTCGAAGTTACGTTCCACACCGTCAACCTGGGTGACTCTCGTTTCTGGACGGCGCGCAAAAACCTCATTTCTCGAATTGCAACTCCTGTCGATGGCGACACGCGTTATGTTCCCGTTCTCACGCGCAAGGGTGGTGTCGGTAAAACGACAACTACGACGCTGCTGGGAATGGCGATGGCACTGCACCGTGAAGACCGGGTTATTGCGATTGATGCGAACCCCGACCGCGGAACTCTCGCGGAACGAATTCCACGTGAGACGAAAAACACGATTCGTTCGGTCGTCCTCAAAGCGCCATCCATTGGATCATTCACCGACTTTGTCGAATTCGTTAGTCGCGACAAAACGGGACTTCACGTACTCGCATCGGACCCAGACCCCACGCTTGCTGAAGCTTTTGATGAATTCGATTACAACGTCGTCGCTGACGTCGCGTCACGCTACTATTCCGTGATCCTTACTGACTGTGGAACTGGAATCGTTCACTCGGTCATGCGCCCGATCCTTCAACGTGCCAATGCGCTCGTTATCGTTTCTGGAGGGTCGATTGACGAAGCGCGCCTCGCTTCCGAGACTCTGTCGTGGCTTGAATCCAACGGGCACGCCGAGCTCGTTCGTAACTCAGTTGTTGCCTTGAATACAGCAACCTCGGGAACGATGTTGGTCAAACTTGACGAAATTGAAAACCACTTCCGATCTCGGGTTCGGGAAGTCGTTCGAATTCCTTATGACCCTCATATTGCTGCTGGTTCCGTCATCACCTGGACGAAGTTAAACAAAATCACTCGCGATGCTGCGGAACTTCTGGCTGCATTCGTCGTTGAGGGAATTACCGCTACCGAATAATGCCGGTTCGTGAGATTCGCCTGTTCGGTGATCCCATTTTGCGCAGTGTGACAGAACCTGTTGTGCGGTTTGACGCCAAGACGCAATCACTAGTGCGCGATCTTGTGGACACGGTTTCCCTGCCGGGTCGAGCAGGCGTCGCGGCGAATCAAATTGGCGTGGGGCTACGGGCATTCAGTTTTCACGTCAACGGCACGATCGGGTGCATCCTGAACCCGGTTTTAGCAGAGGTGCGCGGTGAACCGGTTCTCACGGACGAAGGCTGCTTGTCAGTCCCAGGTTTCTCATTTCCACGGCTTCGCTATCCGTTCGCGCGGGTCACAGGATTCGATCGAACCGGCGCACCACTGGAACTCGAGGGTGTTGGGTTACTGGCCCAAGCACTACAACATGAAATCGGTCACCTCGACGGAGAACTGTTTATCGAAGGACTTGCCCCGGAGGTCAAGCGGAACGCGATGCGCGACATCACGTCAGCTGATTGGTTCCGCGCCTAACCGATAATCGAGATACCCGACGTTTCGGGGTTTCCGCTATATAGCTCATCAATTTCCGCCGAAAAATCGGCGACAATCACATGACGCTTGATGCTCATCTTCGGAGTCAAGTGACCACTGTCTTCGGTGAACTCGGTCGGCAATATCACGAACTTCCGTATTGATTCAGCACGCGAGACTTTCGAGTTGGCTCGATCGATCGCGCTCTGAACTTCGGCGAGCACCGCGGGGTGGTTTCGCGCTTCGTCGGCCGACATGTCTGGATCCAATTTGTTGTTTCGAAGCCACGGCCCGAGCATTTCAGAGTCGAGGGTAATGAGCGCAGCGATGTATGGCTTCTTGTCGCCGACGACCACGCACTGTCCAATGAGCGGGTTGGCTCGAATCGGGTCCTCGAGCGTCGCCGGGGCAACGTTCTTTCCACCGGCAGTGACGATGATTTCCTTGATTCGTCCGGTGATCCACAGATAGCCGTCGTCGTCTAGTGCACCAATGTCGCCAGTCTTGTACCACCCGTCTATGAAGGATTCGGAGGTCGCTTTTGTGTTGTTCCAGTAGCCCGCGAAAACATTGACACCCTTCACGAGGACCTCTCCGTCCTTCGCGATGCGTACCGAAATTCCTGGCAGAACTGGGCCCACGCTTCCGATTTTGAACTTCTGGGGAACGTTGATTGTGACGGGAGCGGTGGTTTCCGTCAGCCCGTAACCTTCGAGAATCTTCATTCCCAGCGCGCGATAGTAGTGCCCAAGACGAAGTCCGAGAGGAGCCGATCCGCTCACGGCATAAACGACACGCCCGCCCAACGCGGCACGGAGTTTCGAGAGCACCAGTCGGTCGAGGACCGCAAATCTCACTCGAAGTCCGAGCGGAACGCTTCCCGCATCGAGCGCCTTCGAGTAGGCAATTGCCGTCGCGGTGGCGAGTCGGAAAATGGAGCCCTTACCGCCCGCTTCGGCCTTTTGCTCGGCAGAGTTGTATACCTTCTCAAACACCCGAGGCACGGCAAGAAGGAACGTGGGACGGAAGCTTTGAAGCGACGGTAACAACAGTTTGGTGTCTGCCTGGTGACCTACCCGCACGCCTGAGTGGATGGCCAGCAGGCTCACTACCCGGGCGAAAATGTGAGCCGCAGTGATGAACAGCAGGGTCGACGCCTCGGGGTTGACCACCATACTCATCTCTTTCGCTGAGTTTCGAATGGTGTCAACAAAATTTGCGTGCGTGATGACGCAACCCTTGGGCGAGCCAGTAGAACCCGAGGTGTAGAGAAGGGTTGCGATATCTGACCCCTTCGCAAGGTTACGACGGCGTTCGATTTCTTTATCCGTGATGCCGACACCGGAGGTAATCAATTTCTCGAGATCGCCGAGGTCTAGTCGCCAGGTTAACCCAATTTCCGGGACATCGGCACGAATCTCGTCAAACCGTGTAAACATCTCGACCGTTTCGGTGATCATGGACGTTGCGCCGGAGTCCGCGAGAACGTAACGGATTTGACTGGGGGAGGACGTCTCGTAAACCGGGACCAAAATCGCCCCCGCGTAGGCAATTGCCATGTCGATGAGCGTCCATTCGAATCGGACTTTACACATAATTCCGACCTTGTCACCTGGCTTGAGGCCGGCGGCGACAAATCCCTTTGCCAGCGTGATTACCCGTGCGCGGAAGTCCGATGTCGTCACGTGATCCCAGCCACCGTCTTTACGCGGCACAGAAAACAATTCATGCTGCGGAGTTTCTTTGAAGCGAATTTCGAGAAGATCGCTGACCGTTGCAGTGGGGTCATGTTTCACACTTGCGGCCAAAGTTGTTTCGTTCACCGGATCTCCTTCGACTCGGAAGTTTTGCTTAGCCTAGCGATGCCAGACGTCCTCACAAAGTTTCGCCGACAACCCTGTCGTGGCTAGGCTGAACGTGTGTTCTATTGGATTGTCAAAAATCTTGTCCTCGGTCCGATTCTGCTTCGGGTCTTTCGGCCGTGGCTCAAAGGTACTGAAAACGTTCCCACTTCAGGGTCGGCGATTCTCGCCAGTAACCACCTGTCATTCATCGATTCGGTCTTCCTCCCACTCGTTCTGCGTCGGCCGGTTGTGTTCCTCGCAAAATCGGAATACTTCACTGGGCGCGG
>WLFX01000120.1 GCA_009703545.1 Actinomycetota bacterium | reverse complement strand
GGTCGAGGCCGGTGACTTCTTCCGACACGGGGTGTTCGACCTGAAGGCGAGTATTGACCTCGAGGAAGGTGATGGTGCCGTCGGCGCCGATCAAAAATTCGCAGGTTCCCGCGCCGATGTAACCGACCTCTTTTAAGATGTTCTTCGATGCCGAATACAGCAGGTCGCGCTGTGCGTCGGTGAGGAACGGTGCTGGAGCTTCCTCGACGAGTTTTTGGTGGCGACGCTGCAACGAGCAGTCACGGGTTGACACGACGACAACGTTTCCCTTGTGGTCAGCCAAGCATTGAGTCTCGACATGTCGGGGTTTGTCGAGGTACTTTTCGACGAAACACTCACCGCGGCCGAATGCGGCGATGGCCTCGCGTGTCGCTGACTCGAACTGTTCGGGGATTTCTTCGCGGGTGCGCGCGACCTTGAGCCCGCGACCACCGCCACCGAACGCCGCCTTGATGGCAACGGGAAGCCCGTGAACATCCACGAAGTCGAGGACCTCTTGGGCGGTCTCGACGGGATTCAATGTCCCCGGGGCAAGCGGAGCGCCAACCTTTTCTGCGACGTGGCGAGCACTGACCTTGTCTCCGAGGCGTTCAATCGCCTCGGGAGTTGGTCCGATCCAAATGATTCCAGCGTCCGACACGGCGCGGGCAAAGTCCGCGTTCTCGGCGAGAAAACCGTAACCGGGGTGAATTGCGTTCGCCCCGGTACGTTTTGCGGCCGCGAGGATCTTCGCAATGACGAGATAGGTGTCGGCACTCGTTGTGCCATCAAGGCTGATTGCCTCGTCCGCCATTTTGACGTGCTGAGAATTAATATCTTGATTCGCGTAAACCGCAACGGTCGCGATTCCCGCGTCCTTGGCCGCGCGAATCACGCGAACGGCAATTTCACCGCGATTGGCGATGAGGACCTTGGTAATTCGTGCTGACATGCTCTTTAGCCTATTGGTCGGCACGCGCTCTGTCTCTATCGGTCAGCGGTTCCACAGGTCGGTCCAGTCGATTCCGAATGAGCGCACAAGGTTTCTGAGGGCGGGAAGCGACAAACCAACGACCGTGTGGGGGTCGCCGACGATGGACTCGATGAAGGGCCCGCCGAGGGAATCGATGGTGAACGCGCCGGCAACGTGGAGCGGCTCACCCGTTGCGATGTACGCATCGATTTCGGCGTCCGTGACGTCAGCGAAGGTGACTTCGGCATGCGTCACTATTCCAACACCACCGTGGTTCTCGCCGCCTCGATGATCGATGAGCCAGTGGCCGGAATACAGGACACCCGTTCGTCCGCGTTGACGCAGCCAGCGCTCGCGGGCGACCTCGGGGAGGTGGGGCTTTCCGTGAATGATTCCGTCGATGACGAACGCAGAATCGCCACCGAGAATGAGTCCGTCAATTGTCGATCCGTGAGATTCGGCGACGGCCTCCGCCTTCGCGCGCGCCAGCAGTTCGACCATTTCGGCGGGTTCGAGGTGACCCGCCGCGGCGACGACAGCGTCCTCATCGACACCGGGCGAAATGGTCAATGGTTCGACACCGGCCGCGCGAAGAGTCGCAAGACGAGCCGGTGACGTGGAGGCGAGAACGAGACGCACAGACCGACACTACCCTGACCGTAGGCTGGACAAATGGGTGAATCGATTGGTACTGATGTCGAACTAACGTTGACGGGAATCGCACACGGTGGCTTTGCCGTCGGGCGTCTCGATGGACGAGTGATCTTCGTAAGCGACGCGATCCCCGGCGAGACCGTGACCGCTCGAGTCACGGACGATTCGAAGGCCAGTTTTTGGCGTGCTGACGCCATAGCGGTAGGCAGTCCGAGCCCGCACCGTGTTCCGCACGTCTGGGCGGAAGCGGGAATCGATCGACCCATCCATGCCCGAGTTGGCGGAGCAGATTTCGGCCACATTGCTCTCGCACACCAACGCGAACTGAAGCGCGATGTTCTGAAGGACGCGCTCGCCCGGTTCGGAAAACTTGACGACGCGGAAATCGGACTCTTGCTTGACCGAGTGCAATCACTTCCCGGAGACGACGAACGAAACGGTTTGGGGTGGCGCACGCGCGTTCGACTACATGTCAACGAACAGGGTCAGGTTGGTCCGCGCGCTCGTCGATCACACGACATCATCGTCGTCACGTCGCTTCCGCTGGCGACGGAGGGAATCAATCGCATCGCCCCGCTGTCCGATAACTACGGGATGGTGGGATCGGTCGACGTGTTATCGCCGTCAATCGGCGATCCGCGACTGATTGTCGGCGAACAAAAACCGACGGTCATTCGCGAACGCGTCGGGGATCGCGAATTCCGAGTCGACGATAACGGTTTCTGGCAGGTCCATCGCGAAGCAGCAACCACCTTGACCGCCGAAGTTCGCGCGGCAATCGACCCGGACTTTTTCGACGCAACCGCCCTCAATCTCGACCTCTATGGCGGTGTCGGGTTGTTCGCCGTGGCGCTCGCTGACCTCGGCGGACCGTCTACCCGCGTCACCAGCGTTGAATCGGACGATCGAGCAACCGAACATGCCGGTGAAAATCTCAGCGAGTGGGTTGGGGCGTTTGCCGAGACCGGAACGGTTGAGAAATGGCTGCGCGCACTCGATCAACGAGCGACTCCTGGGGAGCGCTCGCGACTCGCAGCGGGGACGGTTGTTCTCGATCCGCCACGATCGGGAGCGGGTCGCGAAGTCATGGCGGCACTCGGTCGACTCGCTCCCGCTCAAATCATCTACGTCGCGTGCGACCCGGTTGCCCTGTCGCGTGACATCGCGTTTGCGCGGGAACACGGATATCACCCGACGCGACTCCGAGCGCTCGATTTGTTCCCGCACACACACCATGTGGAAACCATCGTGACGTTCGTGAAAGACGCGCATCAGCGGGGATAGGTGCCCCGAGAACGCACTCTCGCTAAAGTAAATACGTGACCGAGAAGAAACCGACCCCGCAACCCACAACGACCGCTGCGCGGATTGCCGATTTCGCCGCGAGGCTCAAGCAACTCGACGAGGCTCAAGCGACCGCGACGGAAAAGCAAAAAGCCAAGGGCAAGAATTCGGCGATGGCGCGCATCATGCAGCTCGTCGACCCTGGAACCGGCTTCACCGAAATTGATAAGTTTGTGCGTTCGCGCGGCGATTCGTTCGGAGACTCCGGCAAACGCCCCGACCGTGACGCCGTCATCATGGGTGTTGGCCGAATTCACGGCCGCGAGGTGGGCATCTTCAGTCAGGACTTCAGTGTCTTTGGCGGGTCGCTCGGCGAAGCCGCCGGCGCCAAAATCGTCAAACTCCAGGAATACGCGCTCAAGGCGGGTGTGCCTATCATCGGAATTCTCGATTCGGGCGGTGCTCGAATTCAAGAAGGTGTGACGGCCTTGGGTAAGTACGGCGAGATTTTCCGCCTCAATACTCAGTCCAGCGGTGTTATCCCTCAATTCTCGATCATCTGTGGCCCGGCGGCGGGTGGTGCGGTGTATTCGCCCGCGCTCACCGACTTTGTGGTCATGGTCGACAAAACGAGCCAAATGTTTGTCACGGGACCCGACGTCATCAAGGCCGTCACGGGCGAAGACGTCGGCATGGAAGAACTCGGCGGTGCTGCGACACACTCGGTTCGCACCGGAGTTTCGCATTACCTCGCGAGCGACGAGCCTGACGCCTTTGATTATGTTCGCTCGGTTCTCGCCTACTTGCC